>NZ_JAAGPL010000101.1:0-30792 GCF_017104785.1 Burkholderia sp. Ac-20353
GCCCGCGTCCGCATGGCCGCCGCACGGGGCGCGCACGGCGGCCGGCCGGCTTACTGCGCCGGCGCCGATGCGGCCTTGCCCGCCTGGCGGTGCTGCTCCCAGCGCTCCTTCATCTTCTCGTGGCGCTGCTCCATCCGCGCGAACTGCTGCTTGATCGCGGTGCTGACCGTCGTCTTCTGCTGGTCGTTCAGGCCGTTGTAGAACGCGAGCCACGCGGCGGTGCTCTGCTCGCGCAGCTGCGCGTTCTGCTGCTCGGCCCGCTGGTGTGCCGCATGCAGCGCGTTCAGGTCGAGGATCGGCTGGTTCTGCTGCGCCTTGAGCTGTTCGCGCATTTGCTCGTGGCTCTTGCGCATCGCGTCGCGGTTCTGCTTCATCGTGTTGACCGCGGTCTGCCACTGTTGCTCCTGCGCGGCCGTGAGCTTCAGCTGGTCGTGCACGCGCAGGATCGCGCCGAACGGGCCGCCGCCGTGCTCGTGCATCTGGTGCATGCCCGGCCCGCCCGGCGGCGGCGCGTCGGCCGGAGGCGCCGCATGCGCGGTGCCGAACGCGAGAGCGAGCACAGTGGCGGCCGCAATGGCCACTCGGGACGTCTTCTTATACATTTCAGAAACTCCTGTATCCAAATGGTCCGGCGATGCGGCGGCGGGGAAGCCGGGCGTCGCATCCGGTAAGACGCAGGTTAGCGGCGCGAGTCCCGGCCGTTGTTACGCGAGCCGGTGGCGGAATTACCGTGCATTACAGTTCGCTTGCGCGGTAACCCGCAGTAACCCTTTCGTCCCTTTGTATCGTTCTTTGCGACCGCCCTCGCGCGGTAAACTTCGAGCCATGACTACCCAGATCCTCATCGTCGACGACGACCAAGAACTCCGCGACCTGCTGCGCGACTACCTCGTGCGCCAGGGAATGGAAGTGTCCGTGCTGCACGACGCGGCGACGCTCGAGAAGCGCCTCGAGCGCGAGCGTCCCGACCTGATCGTGCTGGACCTGATGATGCCGGGCGTGGACGGCCTCACCGCGCTGCGCCAGCTGCGCGCGGCCGGCGACGACATCCCGGTGATCATGCTCACCGCGCGTGCCGACGACGTCGACCGCATCGTCGGGCTCGAGCTCGGCGCGGACGACTACCTCGGCAAGCCGTTCAACCCGCGCGAGCTGCTCGCGCGCGTGCAGGCGGTGCTGCGCCGCCGCCGCGCGACGCCGTCGGCCGCGGCGCCCGAGCAGCGCGCGCCGTACGCGTTCGGCCGCTTCGTGCCCGACTTCCAGGGGCGCACGCTGTCGGTCGCCCGCAAGCCCGCGACCCTGTCCAGCAGCGAACTCGCGCTCCTGAAAATCTTCGTCCACCACCCGCTCCGCCCGCCTAACCCCCGGCGCCTGCTCGAGCTGCTGCACGGGCCCGAATACGACGGCACCGACCGCGGCATCGACGTGCAGGTGTGGCGCCTGCGCCGCATCCTCGAAACGGATCCGTCGACGCCGCGCTTCATTCAGACGGTGCGCGGGCGCGGCTACGTGTTCGTGCCCGACGGCGAGGCCCATGCGCAAACCCATTGATTCGCTGTTCGGCCGGCTGTCGCTGCTCGTCATCGGCGTCCTGCTGCTATCGCACTTCGCGTGGTATTTCGCGATCCGGCTCGAGCGCAACCATATGCAGACGCGCTATGCGGTCGAGGAGGCCGCGTTTCTCGTCGATGCGGTGCGCCAGCACGTCGCCCGCACGCCGGATCAGCCGCTGCCGTCGCGCGTGCGGCTCGTGCCGCCCGACAGCCCCGATGTCCCGCATCAGGACGGCACGCTGCCGCCGTCCCTGAAGCGCTTCCGCGACGACGTGAGCGACCGGATGCCGGCCGGCACGCGCGTCGTGGTCGGTGCGCCGGGCCATCCGCCGGTGCTGTGGGTCAAGGAGCCGACCGATGCGAACTGGATCGTGATCCCCGTGCAGCCGCTGCGGCCGCCGCGCTCGCTGGACCGGATGCTGCTGTGGCTGGGCACGATTTTCTCGGCCGGCGTGATCGCCGCGCTGTTCGCGGCCTGGCAGCTGCAGCAGCCGCTGCGTTCGCTTGCGCGCGCGGTCGCGCGCTTCGGCCGCGGCCAGCCGGTGCCGCCGCTGCGCGAGCACGGGCCGCGCGAGCTGCGCCAGCTCACGCACGGTTTCAACCAGATGGTGGAGCAGGTGTCGCGCGCCGAGAACGACCGCGCGGTGATGCTGGCGGGCGTCGCGCACGACCTGCGCACGCCGCTTGCCAGGATGCGCCTGCGTGCCGAGATGATGGACGATGCACGGCTGCGTGACGGCGTCGTGCGCGACGTCGACTCGATGACGCACATCGTCGACCAGTTCCTCGTGTTCGCGCACGGCGGCCACGACCGCAGCGAGCCGGTGCCGGTCGACCAGGCCTGCGAGCGGATCGCGCGCACTTATCGCGCGGTGGCGCCGAACGCGCCGACCGTCGAGACCCGGCTCGCCGCGGACCCGGGCTTCCTGCTGCCGACCGCGACGCTCGACCGGATCCTGTCGAACCTGCTCGACAACGCGCACGCATACGGTGCGCCGCCCGTGGTCGTCGAAACCACGCGCACCGCGACCGGCTACGTGCTGGCGGTCAGCGACCACGGCGGCGGCATCGCGCCGCGCGATCTCGCGGTCGCGACGCGGCCGTTCGTCCGTCTCGACCCCGCGCGCGGCGGCAACGGGCACAGCGGCCTCGGGCTCGCGATCGTCGAGCGGCTGGTGCTGCGGCTGGGCGGGACGTGCGAGATCGGCAACCGGCCCCAAGGGGGGCTGCGCGTCGAGATGACGTTTCCGTTCGACGTGGTGCCGAAGGACGAGACGCACGCGCAGGCCGCGTGAGCGGCACGCATGGCGCCCGCGCGGCTGCGCGGGGCGCCATGCCGCGTCATTCGCCGAACAGCGTGCCGAGCGTCTCGGCCGCGTTGCTGTCGATCGTGTTGTAGGTCACGCTGGTGGCCTCGAAGATATAGACGGTCGTGTACCGGCCGAGACGCTCGAGGATCTCTTCCTGCAGCGATTCCGGCACGATGTTCATGTTCAGGTACCACGATGTCGACGACAGCCGCGTCTGGAACGAACCGTATTCCTGCATCAGCTCGTAGAACGCATCGGCATCCTGATCGCGGCAGACGATCACCAAGTTTCCTGCCATTCCCTTCCTCCCGCTCGTCGAACGATCCCCGTAGGGGCTAGCCCTGATCATACCTGCTTCACCGTGTCCGGCTGCTGATGCCGCACACGGTTTCGTGTCGCGTGCAGCGAGCGGGTTCACGATCGGGCCGGATCACGGCATAATTCGGGCCAGCGCGTCGGCCGGGAGACTGCGGGCCGGCTCGATCGTGAACCCGCCCGCTGCGCCGATCCGTCCGCCGCCCGCCCGTTCCGGGCCCGATTCGTCCGCGGCTGTGGCCGGGATCCACCGTTTCGCCCCGGAAGGTTGTGCCTGAAATAGAGGTTGTAGTAGTGTCGTGCCGTTCGCGGGACGACTCGGCCGGGATCCGCGCGCGGTGGCGCTGTCAGCACGCGTCGCGCATTGCGTCCGCCTTACATCGCGTGTCAACACGAATTACCGCGCCCGTGCGCTTTGCCATGATTCAACATCGTCTGCCGGTCAATTACTTCGCTTCGATTGGCCTTACCGGGGAGAGCGCCTGATGGATTTCGGATTCGATCCGAACCGGATCGCCAATGCATCCGCATGGCGCGTCCTGCCGAACCGGTGGGATTTCATCGCCTTTCCGCTGATCATCTGCCTGATCGCGATGGCGGTCGTCGGTTTCCACGAAACGATGGCGCCGATCGCGACCCTCAATACGCAGAAGATTTCGCTCGACCCGTCGAACCTGCCCGAATACGCGCTGCGTACGACGCTGCGGATGCTCGCCGCGATGGTCGCGTCGCTCGTGTTCACGCTCGTGTATGGCACGCTCGCGGCGAAAAGCCGCCGGGCCGGCATGGTGCTCGTGCCGATTCTCGACATCCTGCAGTCGGTGCCGGTGCTCGGCTATATCTCGTTTACGGTCACGTTCTTCCTCGCGCTGTTCCCGAGCCGCGTGCTCGGCGCCGAACTCGCCGCGATCTTCGCGATCTTCACGAGCCAGGCGTGGAACATGACGTTCAGCTTCTACCAGTCGCTGCGCACTGTGCCGCGCGATCTCGACGAAGTGTCGCGCAGCTTCCACCTGACCGGGTGGCAACGCTTCTGGAAGCTCGAGGTGCCGTTCTCGATGCCGGGCCTGATCTGGAACATGATGATGTCGATGTCGGGCGGCTGGTTCTTCGTCGTCGCGTCGGAGGCGATCACGGTCGGCAACCACACGATCACGCTGCCGGGCATCGGCGCGTATCTCGCGCAGGCGATCGGCGACAAGAACCTCGGCGCGATCGGCTGGGTGATCCTCGCGATGACGGTCGTGATCCTCGCGTATGACCAGCTGCTGTTCCGCCCGCTCGTCGCGTGGGCCGACAAGTTCCGGATGGAAACCACGAGTTCCGGCAATGCGCCCGAGTCGTGGCTGCTCGACCTCGTGCGCCGCACGCGGCTGATCCACAAGCTGCTCGTGCCGGCAGGCTGGTTCTTCGCGAAGGCCGCGCGCATTCCGTTCCGGCTGCCGCTGTCGGGCGCCGTGCGCTTCACGCTGCCGCGCGTCGAGAGGAAGGCGTCGCTCGCCGTCGACATCGTGTGGGCGATCCTCGTGCTGCTCGGCACGGCCTACGTGGTCTGGCGCGTGATCAGCTTCGTGGCGACCGGCGTGACGATGGCCGAAGTCGGCCACGTGATCGTGCTCGGTCTGATCACGCTGCTGCGCGTGATGCTGCTGATCGCGATCGCGTCGGTGATCTGGGTACCGATCGGTGTGTGGATCGGGCTGCGCCCGGCGGTCGCCGAAAAGGTGCAGCCGCTCGCGCAGTTCCTGGCCGCGTTCCCGGCGAACCTGCTGTTCCCGGTGTTCGTGATCGTGATCGTGAAATTCCACCTGAACGCCGACATCTGGCTGTCGCCGCTGATCGTGCTCGGTACGCAGTGGTATATCCTGTTCAACGTGATTGCCGGCGCGACCTCCTATCCGAACGACTACCGCGAGGCGGCGACGAACTTCCGCATTCGCGGCTGGCAGTGGTGGCGCCAGGCGATCCTGCCGGGCATCTTCCCGTATTACGTGACGGGCGCGATCACCGCGTCGGGCGGCGCATGGAACGCGAGCATCGTGTCGGAGTTCGTCCAGTGGGGCGACACCAAGATCGAGGCGCACGGCCTCGGCGCATATATCGCGCAGACGACGGCCGCGGGCGATTTCCCGAAGATCATTCTCGGCATCGCCGTGATGTCGCTGTTCGTCACCCTGTTCAACCGCGTGCTGTGGCGCCCGCTGTATGCCTATGCCGAGTCGAAGCTGCGACTCGACTGAAACTGATTGAGAGCGAAACGCGATGCAAAATCCGAATGCTGTAAACGCCCCCGTTCAGACGCAGCCGGCGCCGCCGAAGCTTGGTGAGGAGATCCTGCGCGTTGACGACGTCAGCCGCGGCTTCAACAAGAACCAGGGCGAGCTGCTGGTGCTCGACGGCGCGAACCTGTCGCTGCGCGAAGGCGAGATCGTCGGGCTGCTCGGCCGCTCGGGCTCGGGCAAATCGACGCTGTTGCGGATCATCGCCGGGCTGATCGAGCCGACCGGCGGCGAGGTAAGCTACCTCGGCAAGCCGCTGCGCGGCCCGGCCGAAGGCGTCGCGATGGTGTTCCAGACCTTCGCGCTGTTCCCGTGGCTCACCGTGCTGCAGAACGTGGAAGCGGGCCTCGAGGCGCTCGGCGTCGACGCGCGCGGGCGACGCGAGCGCGCGCTTGCGGCGATCGACCTGATCGGTCTCGACGGCTTCGAGAACGCGTATCCGCGCGAGCTGTCGGGCGGCATGCGTCAGCGCGTCGGTTTCGCGCGCGCGCTGGTCGTCGATCCGACGATCCTGCTGATGGACGAGCCGTTTTCGGCGCTCGACGTGCTGACCGCCGAGACGCTGCGTACCGACCTGCTCGACTTGTGGACGCAGGGCCGCATGCCGATCAAGTCGGTGCTGATCGTCACGCACAACATCGAGGAAGCGGTGTTCATGTGCGACCGGATTCTCGTGCTGTCGTCGAACCCGGGCCGCGTGATCGCCGAGATCAAGGTGCCGTTCAAGCATCCGCGCAATCGTCTCGACCCGGCATTCCGCAAGCTGGTGGACGACATCTACGCGAAGATGACCGCGCGCCAGATCGGCGAGGCGACGAAGAAGGGGCTCGAACTCGGCAGCTGGTTGCCGCAGGTGTCGACCAACCTGATGGCTGGCCTGATCGAAACGCTCGCGATGGCGCCGTACCATGGCCGCGCGGACATGCCGGAAATCGCGCGCACGCTGCACCTCGAGGTCGACGACCTGTTCCCGATCGCCGAAGTGCTGCAGTACCTCGGTTTCGCGGACGTGCGCGAAGGCGACGTGTTCCTGACGCCGCCGGGACGCGTGTTCGCGGAGTTCGGCACGCAGGAACGCAAGCTGATGTTCGCGGACCACCTGCTGAAGCACGTGCCGCTCGCCGCGCGGATCAAGAAGGTGCTGAACGAGCGGCCGGGCCATCGCGCGCCGCGCGTGCGCTTCGAGCAGGAGCTCGAGGATTTCCTGTCCGACGCCGCGGCCGAGGAGACGCTCGACGCAGTGATCGACTGGAGCCGTTACGGCGAGATTTTCTCGTACAACGACCAGACCGAGATCTTCAGTCTCGAGGACGTCGAGTCCTGACCGACGGGCCGGGCCGCCTGGCCCGGCAGCGACATGCGCGCGGCGCACCCGCGCGCGCGCCGCGACGCGTTACTGCAGGTTGCCCCAGCGGTCGACCGCCGGATCGGCCGATGCCCACTTCCAGTGCGACCCTTGCTGGCACGCGCTCGCGAAATACCAGCTGGCCTTTGCGCCATCCTTCACCGAAAACGCGAATTCCTTGCACAGCGCGAGTGGCGTCGAATAGGCGCGCGTGACGCGCACCTCGCCTTCGCCGTTCTCGAGCGGAATCGTGTTCTTCACCTTCCACGGCTTCGCTTCGCCGACCGCAAGGCCGCCGACCGCGTGCGCGATCGCGTCCTGCTGGTTCTGATGAAGCTGCTTCATCGTGCGGTTCACGGCCTCGTCGGTCGCCGCCTGCACGGCGATGCCGACCCCGATGCCGACCGCCGGGTTCGCGGTCACGAGGCCCGTCGCCGCACCCGCGAGCGCGCCGCTCGCCGCGCCGACCGAGCCGCAGCCGGAGAGCGCGACGCTGGCCGCGCCGAGTACGCCGAGTGTGGCGAGTGTGGCGCCGAGCCGCGCGAGACGGAGCGCGACGCTCATTGCAGCGCGCCCCAGCGCTCGGTCGCGGGCTCGGCCGACGCCCACTTCCACACCGGGCCGTCGCGGCAGATCGTGGCGACGTAGAACGCCGATTGCGCGGCCGCATCGGGTTTCGCCGGCGTATCGACGGAGAACACGATTTCCTTGCAGTCGAGCGGCCCGATGCTGATCATCCGGCTGACCGTCACGCGGCCGCGCTCGTCGTCCTCGATCGGAAACGAGTGGTTCGTCGACCACGGTGCGACGCCGCCGACGTCGAGCGGCCCGGCCGCCGTCGCGATCTGCTGCTGCGTGTAGCGGTGCGCGACGCGCTGCGTGTACTGGACACCCGCGCGGGCGCCGGCGACCGCGCCGAGGCCGATGCCCGTCGCGACTGCCGCATTGTTGGTGACTTTGGAGGCGATCGCGGCGCCGGCAATGCCGGCACCAGCCGTCGCGCCTTCGCTGTACAGCGAGTTGCAGCCGGACAGCAGCGCGGCCGTGGCGGCCACCGCCAGCATGATGCGCGCCGGCATGGCCCGGCGCGGCGATTCGAAACGAATGTTCATCCCTGAGTTGAGTCCTGTCTGGGTGAGCGGCGACGCGGGCACGCGCTCACGTGCCGTGCCATTGTTTCGCAATTGTCATAGGAAAACTGCAAAGCTTTGACAAATCGCGGGCCGGCGGGGCGCGCGCACGCGCGCGGCGCTATTGTCTGGCAGATGCTGGGTAAGGGGTCGCAACGTTACAAATTGAGGGTAATTGTTACTTTTGGGGCGCCACGAACGCACCTAGACTTTTTCGATATGGAATGTTTCAACGACGGCCACGCGCCGCTCCCTATATGAGACACCCAGCGATGCGCCGTTCGAAACGGCCTGCGCAACAGCCGCCCGACACGGGCGCGGGCCGTCCGCGGCCGCGTACCGATGCGCCATCCGCACCACCAGTCGGCGCGCCAGCCATGCCGCCGTCCGATGGCGACCACAACCAGGGCGGAGCCCGGCCGGAAGGACTCGACTATCAACGCGACGTCGGCCTGGAACAGGACGCGTGACGTCGTCTTCGCGGCATTTCGTTGTCGCAGTCGGTTGCCGCATTTAGTTTTCGCATTTCGCTTTATTTCTCACATCTGAACTGCCGCGCAGCAACATTCCGGCTGCTGCGCGCGTCAACGCGCGCGTAACGCGCGCAGGTCGTTCGAATCAAGGAGGGAAGGCCGCATGAGCAGATTGATCGTCGTATTGAACCGTGTCGCGATCGGCGAGGACTCGCGCCGGAGCGCGGGTGGACTCGCGATGGTCGTGTCGGTGACGCGGCGGGCTGGCCTGCGGGGCGCGCATGTGTGATTGCGCGACGATGCGCGGCCCCGGCGCGGATGATGGGGCGGACGACCGGGCGGACGACGCCACCCGGCGGTTCTTCATCCTGACTGGTGGGCCCGGCTCGGGCAAGAGCACGCTGATCGACGCGCTCGAGCGCGCCGGATTCGCGCGCTCGCAGGAGGCCGGACGCGGCGTGATCCAGGACCAGCTGGCGGTCGACGGCCCGGCGCTGCCGTGGCGCGACCAGGTGGCCTTCGCCGAGCTGATGCTGAGCTGGGAGATGCGTTCGCACCATCTCGCACGACAGGCGCGAGGGCCGGTTTTCTTCGACCGCGCCGTGCCCGACGTGATCGGCTACCTGCGGCTGTCGGGACTCGCGGTGCCCGCGCACGCGGAGGCAACTGCACGGCATTTCCGCTATCACCGGCGCGTGTTTATCGCGCCGCCGTGGTCGGACATCTACACGCAGGACACCGAGCGCCGCCAGGATTTCGCCGAAGCGGTGCGCACCTACGACGCGATGGTCGAATGCTATTCGTCGTACGGCTATCAGCTGATCGAGCTGCCGCGGGCGAGCGTGAAGGCGCGTGTGCGCTTCGTGCTGGACGCGCTCGATGCGGGATGATGTGTCCCAACGCAGTCCGACACGGCCTGAACGGCATGAACGGCATGAACGGCATGAACGGCATGAACGGCATGAACGGCATGACGCGCGTCCGCGCCGGATGTGCCGGATGTGCCGGATACGGCGGGCTCAGGCCGATGCGTTCGGCTGCGGGGCCGCGATGCGCAGCGTGCTGACGACGGCCGCGGCCGCCGCGAACGCGGCTGCTACGTAGAGCGCGACCGTCGGCCCGTGCGCGGGCGCGACGCCGAAGATCAGCGCGACGAGCGCGGCGCCGAGCGTCTGCCCGGTCAGCCGCGCGGTGCTGAGCATGCCGCCCGCGCCGCCGCTGCGTTCGCGCGGCGCCGACGACAGCATCGCGCGGTTGTTCGGCGACTGGAACAGCCCGAAGCCCGCGCCGCACAATGCCATGCGCCAGACGATGTCGACCGTGCCCGGATGCGCGCCGATCGTCGCGAGCGACAGCAGCCCGGCCGCGAACAGCGCAAGCCCGATGCCGCCGAGCACGCCGGCCGAGTAGCGGTCGGACAGCACGCCGGCGAGCGGGGCGGCGACGACGATCACGAGCGGCCACGGCGTCATGTAGAGGCCCGTCTGCACTTGCGAGAAGCCGAGCGAATTCTGCAGCCAGAACGGCAGCGCGACGAATGCGAGCATCTGCGATGTGAACGACGCGACCGACGTGCAGATCGACAGCGCGAACATCGGGATGCGCATCAGGTCGACCGGCAGTAGCGGCGCCGGCTGCGACAGTTGCCGCTTCACGAAGAAGTAGCCGACGGCGAGTGCCACTGCGAATTCGGCGGCGACGACGGCACCGCGCTCGCCATGGCCGAGCCCGTCGACCGCGATGATCAGCAGCCCGAACACGCACGCGTTCATCAGTGCGCTCGGAATGTCGTATGGCGCGTCGTGCAGCGGGTTGGCGGGCAGCGCGCGCAGGCTGCCGAGCACCGCCGCAATGCCGATCGGCACGTTGATCGCGAAGAGCCACGGCCACGGTGCGACCGACAGCACGGCGGACGCGACCGTCGGCCCGATCGCCGACGACAGCGCAACCACCATCGCATTGATCGACAGGCCACGGCCGAGCATCGACGACGGATAGATCATCCGTACGAGCGCCGCGTTGACGCTCATGATCCCCGACGCGCCGAAGCCCTGGATTACGCGCAGCACTGCGAGCGTCGGCAGCGACGTGGCGAGCGCGCAGCCGAGCGACGCGACGGTGAACAGCGCGAGGCCGGCGATGTAGACGCGGCGGTAGCCGACGCGTTCGCCGAGCGACGCAAGCGGCAGCAGCGTGATCGTGACGGCGAGCTGGTACGCGTTGACGATCCAGATCGACGCGGCGTCGGATGCGTGCAGGTCGCGTGCGATGGTCGGCAGCGCGACGTTGGCGATCGCGCCGTCGAGCACGGCGAGCGTGATGCCCAGTGCGACGCAGACGATCGCCCAGTAGCGTTGCGGAAGCGGCAGGCCGGTATCGGCATTCATGACGGGAACGCGTCAGTCTGGAGCCGGAACGCGGCCATGGAGCCTCCTTGCGGTGATGGACGGCAGGTTGAAGCGCGGGATAGTGCGGGCGCTGCGCGCGCTCGCGGAGGCGGGCACAAGCCGGCCGAGTGTAGCACCGGGCCGCGCGACGCGTCGCCGACGCAGGCCGATGCTCAGGCCGATGCTCAGGCCGATGCTCAGGCCGATGCTCAGGCCGATGCTCAGGCCGATGCTCAGGCCAATACGCGGGCCAATACGCGGGCCAATACGCGGGCCAATACGCGGGCCGGCCGCGCGGTCAACCCTCGAAGTCGAGACCGCCCAGCCGCACGAGCGGGTCCGCTTGCGTGCGCGACACGAGATCGACGTCGCGCGCGCTCTGCCACGCGTCGAGCTTCCTCGGCAGCGCGGCGAGATAGTGCTCGAAGCGCACCATGCCTTGCGGCTCCATCAGCTGTTCGATTTCGTCGGTGTCCCAGGTCAGCTCGAGGTTCAGCGGATGCGCGAAGCCGCTCACGTGTTCGTGCGGCGCGCTGCGCACGCGCACCTGCGTCGGGTGGCCATGGCCGCCATACGGGACGACGTCGGTCTCGACGTGGTCGGCGAAGAATGCGGCGATCGCGCGCGCGATGCGCGGCGCGAATTCGGTATCGAAACGGCGGGCGGTTTCGGGCTGCATGCGGGCGTCTCCTTGGTCCCGAAAATGTAGCACGGCGCTTGCGCGTTTTGGCCGGACGGCCCGGCGTAATCGTGCGTTACCACTTGCTGCATCTATTACGGTGGGCCGCGTCCACAATGCATCGCATCCCGTACCACTTCGCGTGGGAGTGCATCATGAAGAAGATCGCAGCAGTGTGTGTACTCGCCGGTTCGCTTGCCGTCGCTGGGCCGGCATCCGCGCATGGCCGCGACGACGGCGCCGTGATCGGCGCGCTGATCGGCGGCGCGGTGCTGGGCGCGATCGTGACGTCCGCGCTGAATCCGCCGGTCGCGTACCAGGCGCCTGCGTATCAGGCACCGGCGTATCAGCCGCCGACGTACTATCAGGCGCCGGCCTACCAGCCGCCCGCCTATCCGCCGAGCTACCAGCAGGCGCAGTATCAGGACGACGATGGCGACGGTGGCCAGCCCCGCTATTGCTATGACCGCTATCAGCGCGCGTATGTGTGTGGGGCGCCGGCGCAGGCCGGCTACGGTTATGCGCAACCGGCCGGGTGGTAAGCGCTGCGACGTGTGCATGCGCGGCTGCGGTGCCGTGGCGCCATGATCGCGTGCCGCGGCCGCTACCGGCGAATGCGGAACCGAAACGAGAAGGCCCTCGCATCGTGCGAGGGCCTTTTTCGTTGGCGCGTGTTGCGGCAGACGCGTGAAAAGGATGCGGGCGCAACGTCATTCGCGCCGGCGCGCGTCACCCGCGCCGGATACAAACGGTTGCAATTGCGTCAGTGCCAGCGGCCGTGTCCGCGGTCGTCGTCGGTCTGGCCGCTGCGCCAGTCCCGGCTGCCGCCGTTCGCGCGGTTGCCGTCGCCCGAGCGGTTGCCGCCGTTGCCGTGATTCCAGCCGTTTCCATTGGCGTTGCCGCGGTCGCCCCAGCCGCGGTCGTGCCGCCAGTCGCGGTCGCCGTGGCGGTAGTCGCGGCGATCCCAGTCACGGTCGCCGCCGCCGCCCCAGATGTTCACCGAGCCGTACACGGGTGGATAGGTGGGGCCGTATGCATAGCCGGGGTCCGAATAGTAGGGCTGACCGTAGCCGTATCCGTATCCGGCGTCAGGGCCGACGACGCAGCCCGTCAGCAGCGTGGCGACGGCGGCGGTGAGGGTGGTGAGCTTGATCATGGCGTTCTCCGTTGAGCGGATCATATGTGGCGGAGCGCCGCGCATCTGACAGCAATTGTGACTCTAAGTTACAGCCGCGTAAGGTCGGTCGGCGAAAGTGTTAGCATCCGGAGCCAATTGTCTTACAGGAGCATTACGATGAAATTTGCGATCCGGGCCGCGCTGGCTGCCGTTTGCGTGACGACTGCCGCGGCATGCGCGGCGGGACCTGCGTCCGAGCCGGCCGTGTCGGCCGAATCGATCAAGATGTTCCCGCTGCCCGCGGTAGACCAGCAGCGCGCCGTGATTGCGCTGCCTGCGCTCGCCGACGAAGCCGATGCGCGCGTCGAGCTGATGATCGGCAAGACGCTGCAGACCGACTGCAACCAGCAGTGGTTCGGCGGCGCACTGACGACCGAGACCGTGCAGGGCTGGGGCTATTCGTATTACCGGCTGTCCGACGTGAAGGGGCCGGCGTCGACGCTGATGGCCTGTCCGGGACAGGCGCCGCGCGAACGGTTCGTGCAGGTGCGCGGCGACGATCAACTGCTGCGGTATAACAGCCGACTGCCGATTGTCGTGTACGTGCCGAGCGGCTTCGAAGTGCGGTATCGCGTGTGGCATGCGTCGGGTGACGTGAAGCACGCAGCCGCGCAGTAATGCGGTGACATGCCGTGCCGGTATCGCGATGCCGGCGCGGTGAGTCGTAAAGCGGCCCGGCTGTCGTGGCCAGGTCGTGGTGAGCACCGATGTGGGGTGGCGGTGTTGACGCGTAAGCGAACCCGCGCATGCATGACGCACAACGAACGTGAAGCAGGGAAATCGTCGGGATCGCCGGTGCCGGCGGCGAATGCAGAGATGTCGCTGGTCCCCCCGACAGGAATCGAACCTGTATCTAGCGCTTAGGAGGCGCTTGTTCTATCCATTGAACTACGGGGAGCCTGCGGATCCGGCTTGTCGCGCGCGGCGCGAGCCGGACAGCGGTGTGGACAGCGCGCAGAGTATAGCAAACGCGCGTTCGCATCGGCAGGGGGCATGCGCGCCGACGCGAACTTGCCGCGCGCTCAGGCCGTCAGAAATCGACGACGACGAAGTCTTCCTTGCTCACGTCGCACAGCGGGCAACGCCAGTCGGCAGGAATGTCGGCGAAGCGGGTGCCGGCCGCGATGCCCTCGTCGGGCAGCCCTTCCGCTTCGTTGTAGACCCACCCGCAAATCAGGCAGACCCAGCTCTGGTATTCGGTCACTTCGCTCATGTCGCGCTCAGGATGATGAAAACAGGGAGTGCCGTCCGCGGCGTCGCCGGCGGACGAAAGGCGCAATGGTACCGGAATTTCGCCGAACTCGGCCGTAACGTCGTTTTAAACGTACGCATCGCGAACAACCTGGCCCGAACGCGCGTGCCGGGCATGCAGTGTATGCTTCGTGGGCCTGTCAATCAGAAGGAGAAAAGGATGCTCAACAGAAAGTGGATCGCCGGTGCGGTGTGCGTGGCGGCGCTGGCGGTGTCGACGATCGCGCGCGCCGAGTCGCGCGTGTCTTTCATCGAGCCGGCCGACGGCGCGACGGTGTCGAACCCGGTGCACGTGAAGTTCGGTCTCGAAGGCGACATTCATCTGGCACCGGCCGGCGACATGACGCCGAACACGGGCCATCATCACTTGCTGATCGACGGCACGCCGGTGTCGAAGGGCGTCGTGATCCCCGCGAGCGAGCATTCGCTGCACTTCGGCAAGGCCCAGACCGAGACCGACGTGACGCTGCCGCCGGGCCGGCACACGCTGACGCTGCAGCTCGGCGACGGCGCACACCGGTCGTATGGTCCGGAACTGAGCAAGACCATCATCGTCAACGTGAAGTAACCGCCGGCGACCGCGCGCAGGTGGCCCGGCTGCCACGCGCGAGCGCGCCGCACCGGGCGCGGAGCCGGCGACAGCGCGCGGCAAACCCCGCAAACCCGGCCATCCGCACCATCTGTCCGGCGTTATCCGTTCAGCCATGCCGGCGGCGGCTCCGCCACCGGTACAATGAGCGCTTCCGATTTCTCTTCGCCGTCTTCCCCATGTCGCTCTATTCCATTACCGGCGCGCAGCTCGCGTTCGGTCACGTCGCGTTGCTCGATCACGCGGATTTCTCGCTCGAGGCCGGCGAGCGCGTCGGCCTGATCGGCCGCAACGGCGCGGGCAAGTCGTCGCTGCTGAAGATCGTCGCCGATCTCGCTCGGCCCGATGACGGCCTCGTCACGCGCCAGCAGGAGCTCGTGACCGTCTACGTGCCGCAGGAACCCGAATTCGAACCGGGCGCGACCGTGTTCGACGCAGTCGCGTCGGGTCTCACGCACGCACGCGCGCTGCACGACGAATACGACACGATCGCGCACCGTCTCGCGGAAACCCCCGAAGGCGCCGAGCACGATGCGCTGCTCGCACGGATGAACACGCTGCAGTCGTCGCTCGACGCACACGATGCGTGGAACTGGCGCACGCGCGTGTCGACGACGCTCGCGCAGATCGGCCTCGTGGATGTCGACGCGCGCGTCGACGCGCTGTCGGGCGGGATGCAGAAGCGTGTCGCGCTGGCCCGCGCGCTCGTCGTGCAGCCCGACGTGCTGCTGCTCGACGAGCCGACCAACCACCTCGACTTCGACGGCATCCGCTGGCTCGAGGAGCTGCTCGTCACGCAGCGCGCGGGGCTGCTGTTCATCACGCACGATCGCGCGTTTCTCGACCGCGTCGCGACCCGCATCGTCGAACTCGATCGCGGCCGCCTGCTGTCGTATCCGGGCAATTTCTCCGCGTACCAGACGCGCAAGGCGCAGCAGCTCGAAGTCGAGCGCGTCGAGAACGAGAAGTTCGACAAGTTGCTCGCGCAGGAAGAAGTGTGGATCCGCAAGGGCGTCGAGGCGCGCCGCACGCGCAGCGTCGGCCGCATCGCGCGGCTCGTGCAGATGCGCAACGAACGCGCGGAGCGCCGCAATGCGCAGGGCAACGTGAAGCTCGACGTCGCGCAGGGCGAGAAGTCCGGCAAGATCGTCGCGGAGCTGACCGACGTGACGAAGCGCTACGGCGGCCGCACGGTCGTCGACCGTTTCTCGGCGACGGTGATGCGCGGCGACAAGATCGGCTTCGTCGGCCCGAACGGCGCGGGCAAGACCACGCTGCTCAAGCTGATCCTCGGCGAGCTGAAGCCGGACGAAGGCACGGTGCGCACGGGCACGAACCTGCAGGTCGCGTACTTCGACCAGATGCGCGCGCAGCTCGACCAGGAAAAGAGCCTTGCGGACACGATCAGCCCCGGCAGCGAATGGGTCGAGATCGCCGGCAACCGCAAACACGTGATGAGCTATCTCGGCGACTTCCTGTTCGCGCCGGAACGCGCGCGCTCGCCGGTGAAATCGCTGTCGGGCGGCGAGCGCAACCGGCTGTTGCTCGCGCGCCTGTTCGCGCGGCCTGCGAACGTGCTGGTGCTCGACGAGCCGACCAACGACCTCGACATCCCGACGCTCGAGCTGCTCGAGGAACTGATGGCCGACTACGACGGTACGGTGCTGCTCGTCAGCCACGACCGCGCGTTTCTCGACAACGTCGTGACGTCGGTGATCGCATCGGAAGGCGACGGCAAGTGGCGCGAATATGTCGGCGGCTTCAGCGACTGGCAGATCCAGAGCGAGCGCGCGCAGCAGCTCGCACAGCAGGAAGCCGCGAAGCGTGTCGTGAAGGAGGCGGCGCCCGCCAAGGAAGAGCCGGCGAAGGGCGCGGCGGGCCGCAATGCGCAGCGCACCGTGAAGCTGTCGTTCAACGAACAGCGCGAGCTCGATGCGCTGCCCGACCGGATCGCGACGCTCGAGGAAGAGCAGAAGACGATCGGCGCGCAGCTCGAGGACGGTTCGATCTTCGCGAAGGACCCGCAGGAAGGCACGCGCCTGACCGAGCGGTTCTCGGCGATCGACGACGAGCTGCTCGCCGCGCTCGAACGGTGGGAGACGCTCGAAGCAAAGCGCAAGCCGTGACGCAGCGGCGCCGCTGCGATCCGCTTTTCGCGCAGTGGCGTGTCGCGCGGAACCAGTAGAATACGGCGCGTTTCGGGCTGCGCGGCGCACGCTGCGCGCCCGCTTTCGGAGCAGTCCAAGCACACCGTTGTTTCGATTCGCTTTTTTACGGAACTCAACGTTTTGTCCACGACGTTGTCCACACGAGATGTGGACAAGGTCCCGATGAATGACGAACTTCAGCGCCTATGTCAACGAAGAAGCCCAGCGCGGCCTATAGCGAAGCATCGATCAAGGTGCTCAAGGGTCTCGAGCCGGTCAAGCAGCGGCCCGGCATGTACACCCGTACCGAGAATCCGCTGCACATCATCCAGGAAGTCATCGACAACGCGTCCGACGAGGCGCTCGGCGGCTACGGCAAGCAGATCATCGTCACGCTGCACGCGGACCATTCGGTGTCCGTCGAGGACGACGGCCGAGGCATCCCGTTCGGCCTGCATCCCGAGGAAGGCGTGCCGGTCGTCGAGATCGTATTCACGCGCCTGCACGCGGGCGGCAAGTTCGACAAGGCCGCGGGCGGCGCCTACACGTTCTCGGGCGGCCTGCACGGCGTCGGCGTGTCGGTGACGAACGCGCTCGCGACACGTCTCGACGTGACCGTCTGGCGCGACGGCAAGATTGCCGGTCTCGGCTTTGCGGACGGCGACGTCGTGAAGCCGCTCGCCACGCAGTCCGCGGGCCGTGGCGAGAAGAAGTCCGGCACGCGCGTGCAGGTCTGGCCGAATCCGAAATACTTCGATTCGCCGAACCTGCCGCTCGGCGAGCTGCAACGCCTGTTGCGCTCGAAGGCCGTGCTGCTGCCGGGCGTCGAGGTCGTGCTCGTCAACGAGAAGAGCGGCGAGCGCCAGAGCTGGAAGTACGAGGACGGCCTGCGCGGCTACCTGCTCGACGAGATGAACGGCAGTGAGCTGCTGATCCCGCTGTTCGAAGGCGAGCGTTTCGCCGATTCGCGCTCGGGCGACGATACGTTCGCCGAAGGCGAAGGCGCGACGTGGGTCGTCGCATGGAGCGAGGAAGGCTCGCTCGTGCGCGAGTCGTATGTGAACCTGATCCCGACGCCGGCCGGCGGCACGCACGAATCGGGGCTGCGCGACGGTCTCTACCAGGCCGTGAAGAGCTTCGTCGAGCTGCACAACCTGCAGCCGAAGGGCGTGAAGCTGCTCGCGGAAGACGTGTTCGCGCGCGTGTCGTTCGTGCTGTCCGCGAAGGTGCTCGATCCGCAGTTCCAAGGCCAGATCAAGGAACGCCTGAACAGCCGCGACGCGGTGAAGCTCGTGTCGTCGTTCTCGCGCCCGGCGCTCGAACTGTGGCTCAACCAGCACGTCGAGCACGGCAAAAAGCTCGCCGAACTGGTGATCAAGCAGGCGCAGGCGCGCACCCGCGCGGGCCAGAAGGTCGAGAAGCGCAAGAGCTCGGGCGTCGCGGTGCTGCCCGGCAAGCTGACCGACTGCGAGACGGAAGATATCGCACGCAACGAGCTGTTCCTCGTCGAGGGCGACTCGGCGGGCGGCTCCGCGAAGATGGGCCGCGACAAGGAATACCAGGCGATCCTGCCGCTGCGCGGCAAGGTGCTGAACACGTGGGAAACCGAGCGCGACCGCCTGTTCGCGAACAACGAGGTGCACGACATCTCGGTGGCGATCGGCGTCGATCCGCACAGCCCGGACGACACCGTCGACCTGTCGAACCTGCGCTACGGCAAGATCTGCATCCTGTCCGACGCGGACGTCGACGGCTCGCACATCCAGGTGCTGCTGCTCACGCTGTTCTTCAAGCATTTCCCGCAACTGATCGAGCGTGGTCACGTGTTCGTCGCGCGGCCGCCGCTGTTCCGCGTCGATGCGCCCGCGCGCGGCAAGAAGCCCGCGCAGAAGCTGTACGCGCTCGACGACGGCGAGCTCGAGGCGATCCTCGACAAGCTGCGCAAGGACGGCGTGCGCGACACGCAGTGGAGCATCAGCCGCTTCAAGGGTCTCGGCGAAATGAGCGCCGAGCAGTTGTGGGATACGACGATGAACCCCGACACCCGGCGCCTGATGCCCGTGAAGCTCGGCGAGCTCGACTACGAGTCGACGGTCGCGCGGATGACGATGCTGATGGGCAAGGGCGAGGCAGCCGCGCGTCGCGGCTGGCTCGAGGAAAAGGGCAACGAAGTCGAAGCGGATATTTGAGCGCCCCCCGACGGGGACAGGAAAACCCGGGCAGGCCCGGCGTTTTCCTGCAGCGCACGAGCCGGGCATGACGCCCGGCCGGCGCGCGCGCCACACACGAACACGGAATTCGAATTCAGATGGACGACAACACTCCCGATCTCTTTGCCGGGTCTGACGCGCCCGGCAACGGCGCGCTGACGCTCGGCAACTATGCGGAGCAGGCGTATCTCAGCTATGCGGTCAGCGTCGTGAAGGGCCGCGCGCTGCCGGACGTCTGCGACGGCCAGAAGCCGGTGCAGCGCCGGATCCTGTTCGCGATGAACGAAATGGGCCTCGGCCCCGACGCGAAGCCGGTGAAGTCGGCGCGCGTCGTCGGCGACGTGCTCGGCAAATACCACCCGCACGGCGACCAGTCCGCGTACGACGCGCTCGTGCGACTCGCGCAGGATTTCTCGCTGCGCTATCCGCTGATCGACGGGCAGGGCAACTTCGGCTCGCGCGACGGCGACGGCGCGGCGGCGATGCGTTACACCGAAGCGCGCCTGACGCCGATCTCGAAGCTGCTGCTCGACGAGATCGACCAGGGCACGGTCGACTTCATGCCGAACTACGACGGCTCGTTCGAGGAGCCGAAGACGCTGCCCGGCCGCCTGCCGTTCGTGCTGCTGAACGGCGCGTCGGGCATCGCCGTCGGTCTCGCGACCGAGATCCCGTCGCACAACCTGCGCGAAGTCGCGGCGGCGGCGGTCGCGTTGATTCGTCATCCAAAGCTTACGCATGCTGAGCTGATGGCGCTGATCCCGGGCCCGGATTTCCCCGGCGGCGGCCAGATCATCTCGAGCGACGCGGAAATCTCCGCTGCGTACGAGAGCGGCCGCGGCAGCCTGAAGGTGCGCGCGCGCTGGAAGATCGAGGATCTCGCGCGCGGCCAGTGGCAGCTCGTCGTCACCGAGCTGCCGCCGAGCACGTCGGGCCAGAAGGTGCTCGAGGAAATCGAGGAGCTGACCAATCCGAAGCTCAAGCTCGGCAAGAAGACGCTGACGCCCGAGCAGCTCAACACGAAGAAGGCGATGCTCGACCTGCTCGACGCGGTGCGCGACGAGTCGGGCAAGGACGCGCCGGTGCGGCTCGTGTTCGAGCCGAAGTCGCGCACGATCGACCAGACCGAGTTCGTCAATTCGCTGCTCGCGTACACGAGCCTCGAATCGAACGCGGCGCTGAACCTCGTGATGGTCGGCGCCGACGGCCGGCCGGGCCAGAAGGGGCTGCTGACGATCCTCGACGAGTGGGTGAAGTTCCGCCAGCTCACGATGACGCGCCGTTGCCGCCACCGTCTCGCGAAGGTCGACGACCGGATCCACATCCTCGAAGGCCGGATGATCGTCTTCCTGAACATCGACGAGGTGATCCGCATCATCCGCGAGTCGGACGAGCCGAAGGCCGCGCTGATGAGCGCGTTCGGCCTCTCCGAGCGCCAGGCCGAAGACATCCTCGAAATCCGCCTGCGTCAGCTCGCGCGGCTCGAGAAGATCAAGATCGAGAAGGAGCTCGAGTCGCTGCGCGACGAGAAGGCGAAGCTCGAGGAGCTGCTCGCGAACGAAAGCGCGATGAAGCGGCTGATGATCAAGGAGATCGAGGCCGATGCGAAGCAGTACGGCGACGATCGCCGCACGCTGATCCAGCAGGAAAAGCGCGCGACGTTCGAGGCGAAGGTGGTCGACGAGCCGGTGACGGTCGTCGTGTCGCAGAAGGGCTGGGTGCGCGCGCTGAAGGGCCATGGGCTCGATCCGGCGAGCTTCTCGTTCAAGGCCGGCGACAGCCTGTACGCGGCGTTCCAGTGCCGCACGCCGGATCGTCTGATCGCGTGGGGCAGCAGCGGCCGCGTGTATTCGGTCGACGTGTCGGTGCTGCCGGGCGGGCGCGGCGACGGCGTGCCCGTCACGTCGCTGATCGAGCTCGAATCGGGCTCGCACCTGATGCATTACTTCGCGGCGCCGGCCGAGCAGCCGCTGCTGCTCGCGTCGAGCAACGGCTTCGGCTTCCTCGCGAAGGTCGGCGACATGGTGAGCCGCGTGAAGGCCGGCAAGGCGTTCATGACGATCGATGCGGGCGCGGCGCCGCTCGCGCCGATGCCGGTGCTGCCGAACGCGACGCAGGTCGCATGCCTGTCGAGCGGCGGGCGGCTCCTCGTGTTCGGCATGGACGAGATGAAGACGCTGTCGGGCGGCGGTCGCGGCGTGATCCTGATGGCACTCGACGACAAGGAAACCCTCGTGCAGGCGCTCGCGATCGATCCGGCCGGCGTCGTGCTGATCGGCACGGGCCGTGGCGGCAAGGCGCAGGAGGAAACGCTGTCGGGAGGCGCGCTCGCGCCGCAGGTCGGCAAGCGCGCGCGCAAGGGCCGCGCGCCGGACACGAAGCTCAAGACCATCGGCGGGCTGCGTCCGCTGCTCGGCTGAGCGCGTATCACCGGCGGCATCCTGGGGCCGCACGGACGCTTCGGCGGCCGTGCGGCCTTTTTCATCGGCGCTGCGTGGTACCGTCACGCAGGACTTGCAAAATATTGTGAAATCCTCGCGCAGGCCTGAACCGAGCGGTAGCGTGTCTGTCGAACGTCGCTCGGTGCAGCGCGGATGCGCAGCCTGCGCGACGCGTTCTTGAGTCGCGCCGGTTCGCCCGCGACTGCCGGTTCGCCGCATCCCAAACATAACAGAACAGGATTCTCGCCATGTCCCACGCAATTGCCGTCGCGTTATTTCTCCATCTGCTGGCCGTCGCCGTGTGGGTGGGCGGGATGGTGTTCGCCAACTTCTGCCTGCGGCCGGCGCTGTCGGACCTGTCGCCGCAATTGCGGCTGCCGCTGATCGAGGGCGTGTTCGGCCGCTTCTTCAACTGGGTCGCGGGGTCGGTGATCGTGATCCTGCTGTCCGGCGGCTTCATGCTGATGCAGTTCGGCGGCGCGCACGCGACCTGGGCGCTGCACGCGATGGCCGGCCTCGGCGTCGTGATGATGCTGATCTTCGGTCACATCCGTTTCGCGCTGTTCCCGCGCATCCGCCGCGCGGTGCAGGCGCAGAACTGGCCCGACGGCGCGCGTGCGGTGAACGCGGTGCGCCTGCTCGTCGTCGTCAACCTCGTGCTCGGCGTCGTGACGGTCGGCGCGGCCGTGCTGTCGCGCGGCTTCTGACAGTTTCTGACGGCTTTTCGCGGGCGGTGCGCGGCGGCGTGCCCGTTTCCGTTCCCGCTTTCGTGCCCGCTTTCCGTCCGGCTTGCCGCGCCGTTCACGCGGCCAGCATCGCGTCGAGCAGCCACGCGCCAGCGGGGCCGAGCGGCCGGCTGCGCGACCACACCGCGTCTACCCGCACCCGGCGCGGCCAGCCGCGTGCCCGCAGCTCGCAGAGCTGGTCGCGCGCGAAATGCTCGACCATCCAGCGGGGCAGTTCCGCCCAGCCGAATCCCAGCACCGCCATCTCCAGCAGCATCAGGTAGCTCGGCGCCGACCAGCGGCGCGTGCCGGCGACGATCAGGCTGTCCGCTTCGCGGCCGTCCGGCGTCGCGTACGTATTGAGGCGCAGCTCGCGCGCATCGCGCAGCGCGGCATGCGGCACCTCGGCGTCGCGATGCGCGGCGAGCGGGTGCGTGCGCCCGACGAACAGCCCGATCTCCGACTCCTCCGCGATCGTCGCCGCGCCGATGTCGGGCGGGTAGGCCGCGCGCGCGGCCATCAGCCCGAGCTGCGCGCGGCCCTGCTGGATCAGGTCCAGCACGTCCTCGTGCTCGGCAACCTGGCATTCGAGCTCGAGTGCCGGAAAGCGCAGCTCGAGCGCGGTCAGCGTCTCCTCATAGCGCTTCGACTGATAGGTGTCGGACACCACGAGCGTCAGCCGCGCCTCCTCGCCGTGCGCGAGCCGGGCGGCGGTGCGGTCGATCGCCGCGCCAGCCTCGAGCGCGCGCTGCACGTGCGGCAGCAGTGCGCGTCCGGCGTCGGTCAGCGTCGGCGCGCGCGTCGAGCGGTCGAACAACTGCACGCCGAGATCGATCTCGAGGTTCGCGATCGCTTCCGACACGGTCGACTGGCGCTTGCCGAGCTTGCGCGCGGCGGCCGTGAACGAGCCGAGCAGCGCGGCTTCGGCGAACGCAAGCAAGGCTTCCGGGGCATGACGCATGCGGGGCTCCTGGCATCGTTTCATCGGAAAAACCGATGATACTCAATTGGATTCACGCGGTCATGCCGATCAGAATGGCGGACATGAATCATATGTCCGGATCGGAGATTGCAATGAAACATCCCAACAAAACGGTGACGGAACGGCTCGTGCATGCGCTGACGTTCGAACTGGTCGCGATCGCACTGTGCGCGCCGATCGGTGCGTGGCTGCTCGACATGCCGGTGTCGCATGTCGGCGCGCTGACGGTGATGGTGTCGCTGATCGCGATGGCGTGGAACATGACGTTCAACACGCTGTTCGACCGGTTCGAGCGCCGTTTCGGGCTCGTGCGCAATCTCGGCATGCGGATCGTGCATGCGCTCGCGTTCGAGCTGGGGCTCGTCGCGATGGTGGTGCCGCTCGCCGCGTGGTGGCTCGGCATCGGCCTCGTCGAGGCGCTGCTGCTCGACCTTGGCATCGTGCTGTTTTTTCTGCCTTACACGTTCTGCTTCAATCTCGCGTATGACCACCTGCGCTCGCGCCGGCTCGCGCGTCGCGTTGCGCTGTAACGCGGGGGTGTGGCCGTGGGTGGCTGCTCAGTGCGCGGCCGCCCACAGCCACGCGCCGCACGCGATCGCAACCGCGCCGTACACCACGAACACGGGCAGCCTGAAGCGTGCGAAGCACAGCATCGCGAATGCGCCCGTGACCCAATAGATCGGATCGGCCGGTTCGCGGTGCAGAATTTTCACGACCGCGACAACGAGAAAGCCGGTCGTCGCCGCGCGCAACAGGCGCATCCCGTGCTCGAAGCGCGCATGACGCTTGAGCCGGAACAATTGGTGCTGGGCAAACACGACGAGGCAGCCGGACGGGATGAAGAGGGCGGCGGTCGCGAGCAGCGCGCCACGCCAGCCGTCGGTCAGGTAGCCGAGGAACGGCACGACGTTCAGCAGCGGCCCTGGCGACACGGGCGACAGCGCGAAAGCGAGCGTGAAGTCGTGATCGGAGATGCCGGTCTCGGGCGTGACGAACAGCGCCTTCAGCACCGGCAGTGCCGAGAAACCGCCGCCGAACAGCGTCATGCCCGCGCCCGCGAGCCGCGGCCACAGCAGCGTCGTCTGGTAGTCGCCGGGAACCGGCAGCGCGAATAGTGCGACGAATACCGCGAGCAGCACGAGCAGCTTGCGCTCGCGGGTCGACAGCCTGAAGTCGACCGCGTTGTCCTGCGGCCGACCGGTCAGCCAGCCTGCCGCGAACGCCGCGAACAGGATCACGACGAACGCCGCGGGACTGTGCGCGAACGCGAGCAGGACCGTCGACAGCGCCGCGATCGCCTGTTCGAGCGGCGCGCGCACGAGCGTGCGCAACTGCTTGACCCACGTGACGCCGATCAGCGCGGCCAGCACCATGCTGAAGTGGTTGAGCATCACGGGCGCGGCGAGCGAGCGCACGAACGGCGTGCGATAAAAGATCGCGAACAGCGTCATCATCACGAAAAACGGCAACACGCTCGCGAAACCGGCGATCCATGCGCCGATGCGCCCGTGCAGCGTCTGGCCGATCTGCACCGCGACATTGCAGCCGACGGGCCCTGGCACGAGCCATGCAAGCGCGACGAGATCGCCGAACGTGTGCGGCTCGATGCGCTGCATCCGGTGCACGTAATGGCGCTCGAGCTGCGCCATCATCGCGAGCCCGCCCCACGACATCGCGGAAATACCCGCAACGACCTTGAACAGGCCCCACAGGGAGGCCCGCTCGACGCGTTCTGCGACTTCGGCTTCGACGCTCGTCATGATGGGTGGCTGCGCGGGTTCGTACGATTCGGGGGAGCCTTCGCGAATCGGCACGCGAACCGCGGACGTACTTCTCGGTATCATTTTCCGACGCGCGGCATGCGGCAGCCATGCGCGAAAACGCTAGTAAACGACCAAAAAAATCAGATTGGGGAACGAAACATTCCGCCGGCGGCGGGCGCTCAGGTGCCCGTATGCCCGGTTGCGCGGTGCGCTACGACGTGCGGGTGCTCGCCGCGCACGCCGAAGCGGGAGAGCAGCGACGGGATCGCGTCCGCGGGCACGGGGCGCGAGAACAGGAAGCCTTGCGCCTCGATTTCGCCGAGCGCGGACAGCCACGCAATCTGCTCTTCGGTCTCGGTGCCCTCGACGACCACCGTCAGCCCGAGCGAACGGGCGAGATGCACGATCGACGCGACCATCACGCACACGCTGCGGTCGTTCGGGATCGCCTGCACGAACGAGCGGTCGACCTTCAGCGTGTCCACGGAAAAACGGTGCAGGTACGACAGCGACGAGTAGCCGGTGCCAAAATCGTCGAGTGCGATGCGGATGCCGAGCTTTTTCAACGCGACGATCTTCTCGGAGACGAGCTCCGGATACTCCATCATCGCGGTCTCGGTGATCTCGAGCTCGAGGCGGCTCGCCTCGATGCCGGTCTCCTGCAGCGTGCGCGAGATCGTCTCGATCAGGTCGCCGCGCCAGAACTGCACGGGCGAGATGTTGACGGCGAGCGTCAGCGTGCCGTGCCCTTCGTCGCGCCAGCGCGCGATCTGCTCGCACGCGGTGCGGATCACGAAGTCGCCGATCGGCACGATGAGCCCGGTCGATTCGGCGATCGAAATGAATTCGTTCGCGGAGATGATCCCGTGTTCCGGGTGGTCCCAGCGCGCGAGCGCCTCGAAGCCGGTGATGTGGCGGTGCGTGAGGTCGATCTTCGGCTGGTAAGCAAGGAACAGCTGCCCTTCGGCGAGCGCGACGCGCAGTTGCTGTTCCCAGCGCATCAGGTGGTCGGCGCGATGCGATAGGTGCGGCGCGTAGAACTGGTAGCAGTTCTTGCCGGCGTCCTTCGCGCTGTACATCGCGAGGTCGGCCTTCTTCAGCAGGTCGATCTCGCTTTCGTTCGCGACCGTGTGCAGCGCGATGCCGATGCTCGCGTGCAGTACGAACGAACTGCCGCGCACGTCGAACGGCTCGCCGAACATCCGGATGATCGCCTCGGCGAGTCGCACCGCGCGCCGCTCGACGTCGTCGCCTTTCATCACGACGACGAACTCGTCGCCGCCGATGCGCGCGAGCGCGCCCTCGTCGCCGACCGCGTCGGCCAGGCGCGCCGCCGTCATCTGCAGCACGATGTCGCCGGCGTTGTGGCCGAGCGTGTCGTTGACGGTCTTGAAGTTGTCGAGATCGATGAACAGCAGGCCGAGCCGCGACAGGCTGGTCGGCATCGACACGTCGTTGCGCAGCCCGCGCAGCGTCGCGTAGCGGTTCGCGAGCCCGGTGAGCAGGTCGTATTCGGCGAGCTGGGTCATCTCGCGCTCGCGGCCGAGCAGCTTGCCGATGAGCCCCGTCGCGACGCCGAAGAACGCAAGCATCGCGAGCGTGATGAAGCTCGTCATCAGCAGGTAGACGTTGCGCGTGTGGTTGTAGTCGGAGAACTCCTCGCCCTGCGACAGTCCGACCATCACCGCGAGCGGATAGCCGTCGAGATGGCGGTACGACACGATGCGCGTGACCCCGTCGATCGGGTCGAGGATCGTGCCCGAGGTCCGCTCGGCGACCGGATAGACGCCCGACGCCGAGAACGCGCCCGGCGCGTTGCTCACCGAGCCCGTGCGCCGCGCGAGCACGGCGCCCGTGTCGGAGACGACCGCGATCACGCCTTCCTTGCCGATCGCCGCGTTGTTGTAGAAGTCGTTCGTGAAGTAGCTCGGATCCTCGGAGACGACCACGACGCCCGCGAAGCTGCCGTCCGGATTGTTCAGCCGCCGGGTCATCTGCAGCGTCCAGTGGCCGGACACGCGGCCGAGCACGGGTTTGCTGATGAAGAGCTGGTTGTCGTTGTGCTTCAGGTGCACCTTGAAGTGCTCGCGATCGGACAGGTCGATCGGCTTCGGATTGCGGTCGACCGTGGTCGCGAACAGGATCCCCTTCGCGTTGACGAGCGACACCTGGATCAGCGTATCGCTCGGCACGACGCCTTTTTCGACGGTGCTCGCGAGATTGAAGCGCGCGGGCGCCTTCTCGAACTCGAACTTCACGAAGCGGGTGATCTGGTCGACCTGATGGATCGACTTCACCGTGTGCTGCTCGAGTGCCGACGACAGGATCGCCGCAGAGGCCGCCGCTTCCTTGTATGCGCTGTCCTTCTCGACCGACAGCCGCGCGATGATCACCGCCCACAGCAGCGCGAGCGCGAGCATCCCGAGCAGCGGGATCGCGAACAGCGCCCGGCGGCGCGACTTGCGCGGGGCGCGCAAAGGTCGCGTCGACGGCGAATGGGATGACCGGGCGGAGCTCATCGAAAGGGTGCGGCGTCCTGGCGCGCGTGTGCCATCCGCTCGGAATGGCTGAATATAGGGTCGCGTCAACGTCTGTTCGTCTGCGCAATGCGCATCTGTGGACAGACCCCCATGCGACGGATTAGGCCCGATATTACTGGTTGGCAGGTTTTTTCGATAGCCGGGGTAAGCATAGCGCCGGCAGGCGCTGCGCGCATGGTGCGCGGAGAAAAATCAGAGGGATGTGCGGGGGAGCAGCGGGGGCCGGGCAGCGGGGGCCGCCCAGCGGAGGCCACCTAGCGGCTGGCCGCCCCACGGATGGCCGCCCCACGGATGGCCGCCCCACCGAAAGTGCCGTCGACGATCGTGACCGCATGGCTGCCGATCCAGGGGGAGTCGGCGCGCGAGTGGCGTGACCCGCGCGGGCGGCGCCGCGAATGCCCAGCCATCCGCCTGAAGCGGCGGCCGCGGCCGGACATCGTGACGCCTGCCGCTTTATGCAACTTCGGCGATCAGTTCGATCTCGACACACGCGCCGAGCGGGATCTGCGCGACGCCGAACGCCGAACGCGCATGCTTGCCCGCGTCGCCGAACACGTCGGCGATCAGCTCGGATGCGCCGTTCGTCACGAGGTGCTGCTCGGTGAAGTCGAGCGTCGAGTTCACGAGGCTCATCAGCTTGACGATGCGCGTGACCTTGTTCAGGTCGCCGGTGTGCGCGTGCAGCGTCGCGAGCAGGTCGATCGCGATCGAGCGTGCGGCGGCCTTGCCCTCTTCGGTCGTCAGGTCGGCGCCGAGCTTGCCGGCCCAGACCTTGCCGTCCTTCTTCGCGATGTGGCCGGACAGGTACACCGTGTTGCCGCTCTGCGCGCTCATCACGTAGGCGGCGGCCGGTGCGCCGGCGGTCGGGAGCTCGATGCCGAGCGACTTCAGTTTGTCGTAGACGTTTGCCATCTGTTCGATTCCTTGTTGCAGTGAACGGAAAGGGGGATCAGAGACGCTCGCGCAGCAGCTTGCCGAGCCGCGCGACGCCTTCCTCGATCTTCTCGGGCGGCACCGTGACGAACGACAGGCGCAGCGTGTTCAGCTGCGCGTCATCCGCGAAGAACGGCGCGCCAGGCACGAACGCGACGTGGTCGGCCACGGCCGCGTCGAGCAGCTTCATGCTGTCGATCTGCTGCGGCAGCTTCACCCAGATGAACATCCCGCCTTCCGGGCGGTTCCACGTGACGCCTTCGGGCATGTGGCGCGCGAGCGCGGCGAGCATCGCCTCGCATTGCGCGCCGTACAGCTGGCGGATCGTCGGGATGTGCTCGTCGAGGAAGCCGTCCTTGATCACCTCGTGCGCGATGCGCTGCGTGAGCGTCGGCGTGTGCAGGTCGGTGGCCTGCTTCGCCTGCACGAGCTTGAAGTGCAGTTCCTCGGGCGCAATGATGTAGCCGATCCGCAGGCCCGGCGCGAGCACCTTCGAGAACGTGCCGAGGTGCACGATATGGTCGGGCGCCATCGACAGCATCGTCGGCAGCGGCTCGCCCTGGTAGTTGAGCGCGCCGTACGGATCGTCCTCGAGCACCGGGAACGGGCTCGTCTGCGCAAACGCGGCGAGCGCGCGGCGGCGCTCGACGGGCAGGCGGCGGCCGGTCGGGTTCTGGAAGTTCGGCTGCGCGTACAGCAGGCGCGCGCCTTGGGTCAGCTCGGGCGTCAGGCCTTCGGGCAGCAGGCCCTGCTCGTCGGTCGGCACCTGCACGTAGCGCGGCTCGTACAGCGAGAACGACTGCAATGCGCCGAGGTAGGTCGGGGTTTCGACGAGGATCGGGCTGCCCGGGTCGACGAGCGCCTTGCCGAGCAGATCGAGCGCCTGCTGCGAGCCGGTCGTGATCAGCACCTGCGACACGCGCACGCTGTAGCGCTCGGCGATCCACTCGCGCAGCGGCAGGTAGCCTTCGGTCGCGCTGTACTGCAGCGCCGCGGCCGGCGCATCGCGCAGCACGCGGTCGGCGGCGGCACGCATGCGCTCGGCCGGGAACGTGGCGGGGGCGGGCAGGCCGCCGGCGAACGAGATGACTTCGGGGCGCTCCGTGACCTTCAGGATCTCGCGGATCGCAGAGCTCGTCAGCTTGCGGGCGCGTTCGGAAAGCTGCCAGTGCGGCGGGTGCAGGTCGCTCGGATTCATATGTCTCCTCGTTCGGATATCAGGGTCAGTCATGAAGGTCGGCCGGGCCGGTCGGTGCGACACGGCCGGGTAGGCTGGGTCGACGGCGATCGGTCAGGCGCGGCCGGGTGGGCAAAACCGGTCAGGCAAAACGGCCATTATGGCGCACCATTTCAGCCAGCGCGAGCGGGTTGCGGCGCAGCGGCCACCGAGGCCCGCCGGCCAAGCATCACGGTCGCGATCACGGCGGCCGCGAACAGCCACGTCGACGGCGCGACGGACTCGCCGAACAGCAGCGCCGAAAACGCGATCGTGAAGAAGATCTGCAGCAGCTGCACCTGGCCGACGCGCGCGGTGCCGCCCATCGCGAGGCCCGCGTACCACGCGAAGAAGCCGATGAACTGCGAGAACAGCGTCACGTAGCCGAATGCGAGCCACGTGCGCAGCGCGAGCGGGCCCGGATGGGCCGCGTGGTGGACCCACGCGAGCCAGCCGACCGGCGGCGCAAGGAACGGCGCGGACACGACGAGCGCCCAGCAGATCACCTGCCAGCCGCCGATCTGGCGCGCGAGGCGCGCGCCTTCCGCATAGCCGAGCGCGCCGATGCCGACCGCGGCGAGCATCAGCGCGTCGCCCGCCTGCAGCGTGCCGCCGCCGTCGCGCAGCGCGAATGCGATCACGAGCGCGCTGCCCGTCACCGCGCTGATCCAGAAGCCCGTCGACGGCCGTTCGCGCGACAGCCATGCCGCGTAAAGCGCGACCAGCAGCGATTGCAGCCCGTTGACGACCGCGCCGTGCGACGCGGGCACCGTCTTCATCGCCCACGCGGAGAACACCGGGTACCCGACGATCACGCCGGCCGACACGATCGCGAGGCTTTTCAGCTGCGCGCGCGTCGGCAGCGGCTCGCGCCGCCACCACAGCAGCAGGCCGGCGGGCACCGCGGCGGCGAGCGCGCGGCCGAGCCCGTTGAGGAGCGGATGCAGCTCGGTGACGACGATGCGCGTCATCGGCAGCGTCAGGCTGAAGATCATCACGCCGACGAGGCCGAGCAGCATGCCCCGGGTTTCGCGCGAATTCATGTCGAGGGTGTCTCCGTATCGAGTGTCGAGTATTGGTGTTCGGTGTTCGGTGTTCGGTGTTCGGGGCTGCGGTCAGCGCAGCGTGCGCGTGCCCTGCGGCGTGTCGAACTCGGCGACAAGCACAGGCGCGCCGTCGCCGGCATCGACGGCGAGCAGATGGGCGGCGCCGAGCCAGTCGAGCTGCTCGCGCACGAGGTCCGCGCGCGGATGCGTGCCCTTCAGTGCCTTCAGCGCGACGCCGCCGGGCGGCAGCATGTCGGACGGATGGCGCGCGCTGTCCCACTGGATCAGCGACGGCAGGAGG
>NZ_JAAGPL010000102.1:0-30552 GCF_017104785.1 Burkholderia sp. Ac-20353
CAACGCAGGCGAACTGCGCCTGTGTCCTGCGATTGTCCGCGCTCACGCATCTGCACGCGGGACAGGTCCGACTCGTGTTCTGCGGCGGCACGGCGATCAGCCAGCCGCCGTTCCACGCCAGCTTGTATGCCAGTTGGCGGCGGAACTCGAACCAGCCCTGGTCGAGGATGCGCTGGTTCAGATGGAATGGGCGCCACCCACCCGACGCGGCATCGATGTGCCAAAGTTGACGCGCGACGTCCAACTCGCGAATGGAGGCACCCAAAATGGATATTAGCGCTGTAGGTGTTGACCTCGCCAAGCATGTGTTCCAAATCCACGCAGTAGATGCGCACGGGCATCCGGTGTTGTGCAAACGACTGAGTCGTTCCCAGATGACCACGTTCTTTGCTCGCCAATCTCCCTGCCTGATCGGCATGGAAGCATGCGGCGGCGCCCACTATTGGGCGCGAACGCTCGAATCAATGGGGCATACGGTGAAGCTGATGGCACCGCGTTTCGTGAAACCCTATGTGAAGACCAACAAGAACGACCGGAACGATGCCGAAGCCATATGCGAGGCCGTGCAGAGACCCAACATGCGTTTCGTCGCCATCAAATCAATCGAGCAACAAAGTATTTTGCACCTCCACGTGAGTCGGCAACTGCTGGTCAAGATGCGCACCCAACTCAGCAACCACCTGCGTGGCCTGCTCGGCGAATACGGCTTGATTCTGCCGCAAGGCATTGCACACCTAGCCGACATCCCAGTACTCGCCGAGGACGCCAGCAACGGATTGCCCGGAACGCTGCGACAATTGCTCATGGAGATACTCGATCACTTCCGTCAGCTCGAGCGCAAGATCACCGTCATAGAAGCCCAGATCCGCCAATGGCACCGCAACAGCGAAGCGAGTCAGCGGCTTGCAGAAATACCTGGCATTGGTTTGCTCACGGCCACGGCCTTGGTCGGCCACATCGGCACCCACGCCCAAGGATTTATCAGCGGTCGGCATCTAGCCGCTTACCTTGGGCTCGTACCCCGCCAACATTCCTCCGGCGGCAAACAACGTCTCGCGCACATCAGCAAAAGAGGCGATCCGTATCTGCGCACCCTGCTGATCCACGGAGCACGGGCGGTGATCCGCATGTGTCAGGGAATCCAGCGATGTGGCACGACACCAATCGATCCATGGCTCAGGCGCTTGCTGCAACGAAAACACCCCAACCAAGCTGCAGTAGCCCAGGCCAACCGCAACGCGCGCATCGCCTGGGCACTGCTGGCACACAGCCGCTCGTATCACTCGCCGGCAGGAGCGGTATGAACGAACCCACCGGCTAACGCAACACTCCCAACTCCACGGTTTGCTCAAGACAGATATGCATGATGGCGATATAGGTCAGACCGCGGTGAGCGCAACCTGAAAGTCCGGCCGGGCTCACAAGCCCGATGTTCAGATAAGGACCCCACCGGCGCATTCCATCGAGGCCAGGGGCATGCCCCACAAACGGGCCGAATATAAGGATGCAACCGATCTATCCGCCAGCTCGCAAATTCTCCTTGGCAAATGGGTGGCGCCCATATAAGGCCGGACTTGGCCTTCACGTTCTTCCCCGGCGCTTCGACACTGCCTGCCGCTGACCTGGACAGGTTCCGCACCTGCAAGTCCTCGATACTCACCATCGCGTGGCTTTTGCTGATCGTGGTCGTGGCCTTGTGCAGGTAGTCGCGGCGAGCGTTGCCGATGCGGGTATGGATGCGCTGGACGTGGGCCTGCGCTTTTCGCCAGTTCTTCGAGAATTGGACCTTGCGGCTCATTGCGCGCTGGTAGCGACGCAGCCGCATCTCATGCTTCTTGAAGCTGTTCAGCGGCGCAAGGAACGCGCCGTCGCTCATCGTAGCGAAGCGGGCAATGCCCACGTCGATGCCGATGGCGCTGGTCGCCAGTGGCACGGGTGGCTCGACTTCGCGGGCGGTCTGGATTGATACGAACCATTTGTCGCTGGCCTGACTCACGGTGACGTTCTTCAGCGTACCGAGCACGTCCCGGCTCTTGCGATAGCGCAGCCAGCCGAGCTTGGGCAGGAAAATACGGCGGTTAGCCTGGTCGAGCTTGATCTGCTTCGGATCGGGGTAGCGAAAGCTCTCGCGCCGGCCCTTCTTCTTGAAGCGCGGGAAGTCGGCCCGCTTGGAGAGGAAGTTGGTATAGGCCCGTTCCAAATCCTTCAGCGATTGTTGCAATGGATGCGTCGGCGCCTCTTTGAGCCACGGCGTTTCCATGCCATTGCGCCACCCGGTGAGCTGCTTGCACAGCCCGGCATAGCCCAGCTTCTTCTCGCCCTGCTCGTAGCGCGCTTTCTGCAACGCCAGCGCCTGGTTGAACACGAAGCGACACGCTCCGGCGAAGCGGCGCATGTCGCGCGCCTGTTCGCCAGTCGGCATCAGTTCAAATTTGAAGGCCTGGAAACGTTGCATAGGCTGAGCGTATCAGCTACCACTTACGCGTTGTCAAGGACGCCTTCGGCGTCCGCGCTTTCCTTCTCCGGCCTGAAGTCCGGAGCTTGCCGCGCTACCTGGTCATGCGGTCGATCACTGTCGAGATCTGATGTCGCTATCGAGTGTCCGCTTCTCGGAGGTCCGAACGGCTCCAGCAGGTCGGCATCTGCGGTCGGCGTCCGCGGCCTCCGACGATGCGTCGCGACCGTCATCATCGGTCCGGGTTCGGCTGCGGATTCAACCGGTCGATAATCCGCGAAGCCCTCCGCAAAAAAAAAAGCGCGAACCCAGGTTCGCGCCAAAGAGAGACCTCGCTGAAGACGTAATGCCGGGTCGCCGCCGCAACCCTTAGAACGAATGCCGCATGCCGATGCGCACGTCGGCCTGCGTCTGCGTCGTCGACGGCGTGAAGCTGTAGCCGATCACCGCATCGACGCCTTGCGACGCGCGCAGGTAATCGCCGGAGATATAGACGTCGGTGCGCTTCGACAGCAGGTAATGGAGGCCCGCGCTGCCCATGTTCCAGTGATGACCCTCGAAGCGCGTGTGCTGGTAGCCCGCGATCAGGCTCAGCGCCGGCGTGAACTGGTACGAGCCGCCACCTTCGTACGACTGCATGTGCGACGACTGGCCGAAGCCCTTGATCGTCGTGTACGAGAAGTTCGCGTCCAGCGTCAGCTTGTCGATCGTGTAGCTCGTCCCGACGCCGAACGTGCCCTGGCTGTCGACGTTCATCGGCGTGTTCGCGAACAGGTCGGTGCGCTCGCCGGTTGCCGGATCGACGGTGACGGTCTGCTGGCCGAGGAACGTGTGCGTGCCGATCATCGCGTACGGATCGAACGCGTAGATGCCGTTCGGGTTGTTCAGGCGCGTGTACGCGGCGCCGATCGAGAAGTCGCCCTTCGTGAAGCTCGCACCCGCGCTCCATGCGCTGTTGCGATGGAAGTTGCCGGCAACGTTGCCGAACGAATACATCGCGCCGAACTTGAAGCCGCTCAGGTCGTTCGACAGGAATTTCACCGAATTCGGCAGGCGGTCGCCGTTGAAGCGGTCGAAGTCGCCCTGGTGGATCGCGTAGCCGCTGCCCCACGCCGAGATGTTGTAGATCGACACGAGTTCATTGGTGATGTCAAGCTGGTTGCCGAATGACAGCGTGCCCCAGTCGTTCTGCAGGCCGACATACGCCTGCCGCCCGAATTCGGCGCCGCCGAAGCCGAGCTGGCCGGTGCCGAGACGGAAGCCGCTTTCGAGCGTGAACACCGCTTTCAGGCCGCCGCCGAGATCCTCGGTGCCCTTGAGCCCGAAGCGGTTGCCGTACGCGACGCCGTCGTCGAATTTCACGACGTGCGCACCGCCCGTATTGGACACGTAGGTGATGCCCGCATCGAGGATCCCGTACAACGTCACGCTGCTCTGCGCATGGCTGATTGCGGGAACACACGCCGCGCATGCAAGCGCGGCTGCCACGGCAACTTTCGATTTCTGCATTGTCGACTACCCTCCCTGACCGTTCGATGGAAAGAACCCCAGACCTCATTCGCGGCACTGCGTGCCGCTTGATTCGAATTCAGTACGTCTGACGGATTCGCCATTTCGCTTTTCGCAATGGCGACGCCATGGATGAAAAATACGAACCCATATTTCGCGTGGCCCGTCTGAAGGCGACATCAAATGGTCTGGTTACGACCGGTCGGGAAAACACGGATGGCCGGCGGCCGGCCCCCGCAGCGCGTCAGTGGCCGTCCAGCGTCGCCCGCACGGCCGGCAGACCGGGGGCGCCGGCGGCCGTCGTCATGCCATCCAGCCAGCCCGCGACGAGCGACGGCTCGGCCTGCAGCAGATGCTGCGCGGCGAGCGCGGGCGGCGTCTTGTTGTCCAGCATGTCGGCGATCATCCGGTTCTCGATGCCGACCGTGAACGTCATCTGCCGGAACAGCCGCGCAAGGTTCGCGCACTGGTCGGCAAAGCCCGCGCGGGCGACCGTATTGACCGTCGCACCGCCGTAGTTCGGGCCGAAGTACGTGTCGCCGCCCGCGAGATAAGTCAGGTGAAACTTCGTGTTCATCAGGTGCGGCTCCCACGCCAGAAACACGATCCAGCGCTTGTCGCGCACCGCGCGCTCGACCTGCGTCAGCATCCCGGTCTCGCTCGATTCGACGAGCGACCAGTTCGCCGAGCCGAGCGCATGGTCGGCCAGCATCCGCTTGATGTTCTGGTTCGCCGGCGCGCCGGGCTCGATCCCGTAGATCTTCCCGTCGAAGCGGTCCGCGTAGCGTTCGAGATCGGCGAACGTGCGGACGCCGGCCGCGGCGACGTAGTCCGGCACCGCCAGCGTGAACTTCGCGCCGGTCAGGTTCGCGTGCAGCACGTCGATCGCGCGCGCTTCGACGAACGGCTTCACGAGCGGCCCCTGCGCGGGCATCCAGTTGCCGAGGAACACGTCGACCTGCCCTTTCTTGAGCCCCTGGTAGGTGATCGGCACCGACAGGTTCGACACGTCCTGCCGGTAGCCGAGCGCCTTCAGCACGACACCCGCCATCGCGTTGGTCGCGTCGATGTCGGTCCAGCCGGGCCCGGCCATCCGCACGTCGCGGCAGGCCTGCGGCTCGGCCGCGCGGGCCGCCGTCATGCAGAGTACGGCGGCGCATATGGCACCGGCGATCGTTCGTGCTGCGTTGCGATATCGCTTCATCGTCCGCTCCTGTTCAGTAATCGGGATCAGTGACCGAAATACGCGCCGCTCAGCGTGCGATGCGCGGAAAGCGCGCCATCGCCTCGAGCGTGTCGAGTTCGAGGTGGTTGCGCATGTAGCGCTGGCTCGCATCCGTAAACGGCTGCCAGTCCCATGCGTGGATCCGCCCCTGCGTCGTCGCCGCGAAATGAAAACGCCGCCGGCGCTGGCTCGCGAGCACCTGACGATGCAGCTCGGGCAGGTTCCAGCGCGCGGCCGCTTCCGCACGGAATGCCGCGAGCACGTCCGCCGCGTGCGGCGCGCCGGCCAGGTTGTCCAGCTCGCGCGGGTCGTCCTTCAGGTGATAGAGCTGGTCGGGATCGGCCGGGCAATGCACGTATTTCCAGTCGCCGCGCCGAATCATCACGATCGGCGCGATCGCGCCCTCGGCCAGGTATTCGCCAAGCGCGACGTCGTGCGCGGGCGCACCGCGCAGGTGCGGCACGAGGCTCGCGCCGTCCACCGGGTCCGGCCAGCCGCCGTCCGGCACGCCGCCCGCGAGCTCGACGAGCGTCGGCAGCAGGTCGACGTGCGACACGGGCCCCGTCACGCGCGCCGCGCTGAAGCGGTTCGGCGCATGCACGATCAGCGGCACGCGGCAGCCGCCTTCGAAGAACGTCATCTTGTACCAGAGCCCGCGCTCGCCGAGCATGTCGCCGTGGTCCGACGTGACGATCACGATCGTGTCGTCCGCGAAGCCGCATTGATCGACCGCCGCCAGCACGTTGCCGAACTGTGTGTCCACGTAGGACGTCGCGCCGTAGTACGCATGGCGCGCGGCGCGGATCTGCGCGTCGGTCGGCGGCGTGCGGTCGTTTTCGCAGACGGCGCGCAGCCGCCGCGAATGCGGATCGCTGTCCGCAAGCCCGAGGCGCACGGCCGGCATGTCGATCTCGTCGTCGCGGTACAGGTCCCAGTAGTCGCGCGTAATCGCATAAGGGTCATGCGGATGGGTGAGCGACACGACCATGCAGAACGGCCTCGCGTCGTGCCCCGCGGCCCGTTCGCGTGCGAGGTCGAACAGCTTCTGGCGCGCGGCGAACGCGACTTCGTCGTCGAAATCGAGCTGGTTGGTGCGCACGCACGGCCCTGCGTCCAGCACGGAGCTCATGTTGTGATACCAGCTCGGCCGCTCGGCCGGATGGTCCCAGTCGGGCACCCAGCCGAAGTCGGCCGGATAGATGTCGGTCGTCAGCCGCTCCTCGAAGCCATGCAGTTGATCGGGACCGCAGAAGTGCATCTTGCCGGACAGCACGGTCCGGTAGCCGGCTGCACGCAGGTAGTGCGCGAACGTCAGCGTTTGCGCGGGCAATTCGGCGGCGTTATCGTACGCGCCGATCGCGGACGGCAGCTTGCCCGTCAGCAGCGAGAAGCGCGATGGCGCGCACAGCGGGCTCGCGCAGTACGCGGCGTCGAACACGACGCCTTGCGTGGCGAGCCGGTCGAGCGTCGGCGTGCGCGCGACGCGGTTGCCGTAGGCCGGCAGCGCAAACGGCGTCAGCTGGTCGGCCATCAGGATCAGGAGGTTGGGGGTCGGCTTCGTCATGGGCGATCGGGGTCAAGGTCGGTTCATGTCGGGAGCGTGCGCGCCGCGTCGGCACCCGTTCGTCTGCAGTAACGGAGCCGGCCGGCGGAAATCGTGCGGGACACCGCCATGACTCGCTAGAATGGCCGCAAGCCTTGTGCACGGTGCCGCGCCTCGCGCCGCCCGACTGCACTATTGCCCGCCGAAACCCGCCCGGGAAGGCGGCCGGCCCTTATGGGCCCATTAGAGATGCTTATGTCGAAACCTGACCCGTTGCCGTCGATGCAGGCGCTGCGCGCGTTCGAATCGGCCGCGCGCCTCGCGAGCTTCACCGCCGCCGCGCGCGAGCTCGGCTCGACGCAGCCTGCCGTCAGCCAGCAGGTATTCCAGCTCGAGGCCGAACTCGGCGTGCCGCTGTTCGAACGCAGCCCGCGTGGCGTCACGCTGACCGACGACGGCAAATGCCTGTACGAAGCCGTCCGCGCGAGCCTCGACACGCTGCGCACCGCGACCGCGAACCTGCGCGCGCGGCGCGAGCACGGCACGCTCACGCTCGTCACCGATTTCGGCTTCGCAACCTACTGGCTGATGCCGCGCCTCGCGGGGCTGAAGCGCGTGATGCCGAATGTCGACGTGCGGGTCGTCACGTCGCAGGATTTCGACGCGCAGCGCGACCACGCCGACATCGCGATCCTGTTCGGCGACGGTCACTGGCCGTCGTGCACCGCGGCGCGGCTGTTTCCGGAGACGGTCACGCCGGTCTGCTCGCCTGCGTTCCGCGCCGCGCATCCGCAGGTTGCGCAGCCGGCCGACCTGCTCGACTTGCCGCTGCTGCACGTGCAGCCGACCCGGCCCGAGCGCTGGCTGTCGTGGCGCGGCTGGTTCGACGCGCACGGCCTCGCCGCGCCGGCGGCCGCGCACGGCGTGACCTTCAACAGCTATGCGCTCGTGATCCACGCGGCGCTGATCGGCGAAGGCGTCGCGCTCGGCTGGACGCCGCTCGTCGACGAACTCGTCGCATCGGGACAGCTCGTGAAGCTCGTCGATGCACCCGTCGTCACGCCGCGCGGGTATTTCCTGGTGCGCCCGCCGTCGCGGCCGGAGCCGAGCGCGGCGCCGGTGTTCCGCCGCTGGCTGCTCGACGCGTGCGCAGGTGCGTGAAGTCCGCGCGCGGCATGCATCGCGGCCGGCGGCCGGCCGGCGCCTTTCCGGGCATTCCGTCGCTCACACGCTGACGCGCCGATACCAGCCACACGGCGGGTAAGTTCTATCCGCTCCAAATCTGGCCTGATTTACTTCAGCATCGCGCTTTGCAGCATGCGGCACGCCGTGTGCGGTCGCAGAGCGCTCACCGAGACCAGAGGAGCCCCATGAGCGACGTCCAACGCCCCGAACAATTCGTCCTGACGCTGTCGTGCCCGAGCGCGGCCGGCCAGGTCGCCGCCGTCGTCGGCTTTCTCGACCGCCATCGCTGCTATGTCGATGCGCTGAACGTGTTCGACGACGATCTCAGCAACCGCTTCTTCGTGCGCTGCGTGTTTCATCCGACCGACGAAACGCTCAGCGTCGACGCGCTGCGGCAGGAGTTCGCGCCGATCGCCGGCGGTTTCGACATGCAGTGGGCGATCCACGACGTCAACGCGCGGCCGAAGGTGATGATCATGGTGTCGAAGCTCGAGCACTGCCTCGCGGACCTGCTGTTCCGCTGGCGGATGGGCGAGCTGAAGATGGACATCGTCGGCATCGTGTCGAACCATCCGGACTTCGAACCGCTCGCCGTGCAGCATGGGCTGCCGTTCCGCCATTTCCCGATCACCGCCGAAACGAAGGCGCAGCAGGAAGCGCAATGGCTCGACGTGTTCGAGACGAGCGGCGCGGAGCTCGTGATCCTCGCGCGCTACATGCAGGTTCTGTCGCAGGAAACGAGCGCAAAGCTCGCGAACCGCGCAATCAACATCCATCACTCGTTCCTGCCCGGCTTCAAGGGCGCGAAGCCGTATCACCAGGCGCATACGCGCGGCGTGAAGCTGATCGGCGCGACCGCGCACTTCGTCACCGACGATCTCGACGAAGGCCCGATCATCGAGCAGGTCGTCGAGCGCGTCGATCACGCGTATCGACCGGAGCAACTGCTCGCGGTTGGTCGCGACGTCGAATGCATCACGCTCGCGCGTGCGGTGAAGGCGTTTATCGAGCGACGGGTGTTTTTGAATGGGGATCGGACGGTGGTGTTTCAGTAAGCGCTAGTCAGTGTCGTAACGATGAAGGCCCGACCGGCGGCAAGCCGGTCGGGCCTTCATCGTTTCCATTTCACTTTGTCATGCCGTTCGCTGTCGCGCGAAGCGTTCCTCGCGCCGGACCCGTGTGCGGTTTCCGTGTCCGGCGCGAGAATCGCTTCGCCTGCTATACGTCGCTTACTTCACGCTTACTTCACCCACGCAAAGTAATACGACAGCCAGATCGTCAGCGCGGCCCCGACCAGCGCCGCATACGGCGCAAGATTGAGCCACATGCTGCGTTTCGGCACTTCGAGTTCCATATCGCGCTGCATCTGCGCGGGGAAGCGCCCGCGATCCTGCCAGTAGTGGCGATACAGAAACACCGGCACGATCAGCAGCATCGCGATCAGCCCGTTGCGCAGCGTGCCGTCGCCCTGCAGGTTCGCGCCCGCGCCGACATACACGAGGTTCGCGTAGCCGCACAGCGAGCCCGCGACGAGCAGCCACGCCGGGCAGCGGAACGGCCGCTCCCAGTTGCCGCGATCCATCCGGTGGATCCAGCCGGACTGAAGATTCAGGAATACGAACAGCATGTAGCAGACGTTCGAGATCGACAGCACCGTCATGTAGTCCGACATCATCAGCAACACGAGGTTGAAGCCGAGATCGGTCCACATCGCACGCGTCGGCGAGCCGTGCTCGTTCACGTGCGACAGGTATTTCGGCAGCCAGCCGTCCACCGACGCCTGGTACAGCGTGCGCGACGAGCCCATCATCGACGTCATCACGATCAGCAGGATCGACAGCATCAGCATCACGACAACCGCATTCGCGACCCATGCGCCGCCGCCGACGATCTTCGCCATCGCGGCGGCCACACCGGTGCCGTCGCCGATCGCCGGATCGAGCATCGCCTGCGTGCCGAGCGCGCCCTGGAACGCCATCGGCACGAGTGTCATCACGACAAGACACAGCGCGCCCGACCAGAAAATCGCCTTCGCGGTATCGCGGCGCGGATCGCGGAATTCGCGCGTATAGCAGACGGCCGTCTCGAAGCCGTACGACGCCCAGCCCGCCATGAACATCGCGCCGAGCGCCATCACGACGCCCTGGCCGTTCCACGAGCCGAACGTCGCGGTGGTCAGGTTGCCTTGCGCATCGTGGCCGAGCGGCAACAGCGGCAGCAGGTTCGACATCGGCACGTCGCCGGTCACGAACGGCACGATGCCGACGATTAGCAGCGGCGTCAGCGACGCAATGCCGAGAATGCGCTGCGTGCGCGCGGCCTTCGACGCACCGCTGTGCTGCAGCCTGAACGTGATGAGAAGCAGAATCGTCGCGATGATGAACGTCGCGTTGATCCGCAGGGACAGGCCCGGCTTGATGAAGCTTAGGTCTGCAAGCTTGAACTGCCAGTGCAGCACCGCCGCATCGGCGGGAAAGAGGCTCGTCAGCGCGTAGCTCGCCGCGAGACCGCATCCGAGTGCGAGCATCGGCGACCACGCGAGCCAGTTGCACCACACGGATACCGGGGCAATCAGTTTGCTGTAACGCACCCAGCCGATCGCGCCATACACCGACGCGCCGCCCGATTTATGGGGAAACAGCCCGGAAATTTCCGCATAAGTCGCGCTTTGAATCAGCCCCATCGTGATCGCGGCGATCCAGATCGCCCACGCGGGCTGGCCGATCGTCGCGCATACGCCGCCGATCGTGAACAGCACGCCCGCCGGCACGCCGCTCGTTACCCAGAATGCATCTTTCCAAGTCAGGCCACGTTGCAGCGTGTGGCCCGTCGAATCATGTGAGATGGTTGCCCCAACATCACTGGTGCTATTCGCACGCAGTCCTGCCTGACTCATCCAAATCCTCCTGTGATGACTCCGCACAAGCGACGCAGTGTAACAACTTTTTCGCTTTTTTGCAGAATCAAAAAAATAATTCCGGGATATGGACGTTCATTGAAACAATTAATTCGGTTTCCTGACGACCAATCCCGGATGTCTCTTTTCGTAGTTTCTTGTAACGACTTACTGCGCGCCGTCGACCCACGTATTCACGCGGTCACCGTGCGCCGCAATCCACGCGTCGGCGGCCGCATCCGGCTTCGAGCCGTTCTGGATCGCGAGCATCACGCTGTCGATTTCACCCGGCTTCCACTGGAATTTCTTCAGGAACGCCGCGACCGGTTTCGCCTTCGTTTCGAGGCCTGGATTCGCGACACTGTCGACGTGCTCCGCGCCGCCGAAGACCTTCTTCGGATCCTCGAGGAAGCGCAGCTTCCATTTCGCGAACATCCAGTGCGGTGCCCAGCCCGTCACGATCACCGGCTTGTTCGCGTGCATCGAACGGGCCAGTTCGGCAGTCATCGCGCTGCCGGAGCTCGGCATCAGCGTATAACTGAGGCCGTAGCTCTTGATCGCTTCGTCGGTCTTGCGCATCACGCCCGCGCCCGCGTCAATGCCGACGATCCGGCCGCCGAAGTCGCTCTTCTCCGCGTTCAGGTCGTCGATGCTCTTCGCCTTCACGCTGTCCGGCACGATCAGCCCGATCTTCGCGTCGTTGAAGTTCGCGCCGAGATCGACCACCTTGGCCTTGTACTGATCCCAGTACGCGCCGTGCGTGACCGGCAGCCACGCGGACAGCGTCGCGTCGAGATCGCCGCGTGCGACACCTTGCCACATCACGCCGGCCGCGACCGGCACGAGCTGCACCTGATAGCCGAGCTTCTTCTCGATGATGCGCGCGGCGACGTTCGACGTCGCGACGCTATCATCCCAGCCCTCGACGTAGCCGATCTTCAGCGTCGGCTTCGTGTCCGCGAGCGCGGACGCGCTCAACGCCACCATCGCCGACATCGCGCCGGCCCACAACAATTTTCCGAAAACCTGCATGGTCGATCTCCTTGATGTGCGCCAAAGCGCGTTGCCTCTCTAGGTTCTTCAACCACAATTCCGCGTTATCGTTGTTTTCCGACGTGCGCTTGTCTCGCTGCGACGCCGGCGGCTACTTGTCGATCACGAGGTCCGTCAGCGGCTTGCTGCAGCAGAGCAGCACCATCCCCTGATCGATCTCGCGCTGGCGGATCCCGCCGTTGTGCTTCATCTCCACCTGGCCCGACACGAGCTTCACCTTGCAGGTGCCGCACATGCCCTGCGTGCACGACGCCGGCAGACGCACGCCCGACTGGCGGGCCGCGTCCAGCACGTGCTGCGCCGAGCCGCAGACGATCTCGCGGTTGCTCTTCGCGAAGCTGACGGTGAACTGCGTCGCCGCCGCGTCGCCGTCTGCTGCAGGCGCGAGATCGGCGGCCAGTTCGGCGCTCGCGGTCTCTGCGAGCGTCTCGAACGAGAAGCTCTCCTCATGATATTGCTTGCGGTCGAACCCGGCTTCGTCGAGCAGGTCGCGCACAGCCTTCATGTACGGCGCGGGGCCGCACGTGAAGATCTCGCGATCCATGAAATCCGGCGCGATCAGCTTCAGCAGCGACAGCGACAGAAAGCCCGTCACGCCCGGCCAGTTGGTGCGCGCACCGACCCGCTCGACGACGAACGACGTGCGGAAATTCGTGTGATTCGACGCGATCAGGTCGAGCTCGCGCGCGAAGATGATGTCGTCGGGCGTGCGTGCGCTGTGCACGAACACGATGTCGCGATCCTCGGCGAGATCGTGATGCGCGCGGCTCATCGACATCAGCGGCGTGATGCCGGAACCGGCGGACAGGAACAGGTACTTGCGCGCCGGATGCCGCGCGCAGGTGAACTCACCGGCCGGGCCGAGCACGCGGATCGACGCGCCCGGCTGCAGGTTGTCGTGCAGCCAGTTCGACACCTTGCCGCCCGGCACGCGCTTGACCGTGATCGAGATCGTGTGCGGCCGCGCGGGCGACGACGAGATCGTGTAGCACCGGTTGATCGTCTCGCCGTCGATGTCGAGCTCGAGCGTGATGAACTGCCCGGGCTCGAACGAGAACGCGCGGCCCTGCGGCGAACGGAAGAAGAAGCTCTTCACGTCGTGCGTTTCCTGCCGCACCTGGCAGCACACCAGCGTTTCCTCGACGTCGCTCGTCCAGCGCTCGGGGATAGCGTTCCAGAACTCCGGGCGCGTGACCCGGCTGTCGGTCGGCTCGAAATTCGCCGCATCTCGCATCATGTCTTGCTCCGCTTTACGCTTCTACGTCTTACGCTTTCTGCGCCGTGCCGACCTGCTCGGCGAGCCGCTCGATGTACCACGCCGAGAACTTCTCGACGAGGCCCTCGGTGTACGGCGAGTACGGACCCGGCTCGTACGCGCTGCTCGTCGCGCCGCGCTGCGAGAACTCGACGAGCGCGCGGTCCTGGTCATTCGTCGCGTTCCACACGGCCGTGAGGTTCTTCACGTCGTAGTCGATCCCTTCCTTCGCGTCCTTGTGCACGAGCCACTTCGTGCGCACGAGCGTCTTGCCGGCCGACAGCGGGATCACCGAGAACGTGACGATGTGGTCGCTCATGAAGTGGTGCCACGAGTTCGGCTGCGTCCAGAACGACAGCCCGCCGAGATCGGTCTTGTCGAAGCCGCCGAGCAGCTTCTTCGACGCGACCTTCGCGTCGAGCGTCTGCGATTCGCCGCTGCGGTCGAGCGGCAGGCGCTGCGTGCGGAAACCCGTCACGTCGAGCAGCTTCTCGATCTCGGCCGACGGCAGGCCCATCTCGGCCCACTCCTTCCCGCGCCGGATGCAGGTCTCCGCGAACGCGTCCATGCCCTCGGCATTGGCGTCGGAGCGCTGGTAGCCGAAACCGTATTCGTACAACGAAATCGTCAGCTCCGGATGGTTCGCGACGCAGTGATAGCACTCGCGATTGTTCTCCATCGTCAGCTTCCAGTTGCCTTCCTCGATAATGTCGATCTGCGCGGCGATCTTCGTGTTCGGCAGGTCGTGCGGCAGCAGGTACGGCTCCATCGCTGCGCGCAGCTGCTCGAAGTCGGCCGGCGGCTCGTCCGCGAGGCAGACGAAGATCAGGCCCGCGAGGTTCTGCACGTGCACCGATTTGAGGCTGTGCTTGCAGCGGTCGAACTGCTCGCCCATGTGCTCGGCGAACATCAGCTGGCCGGTCAGGTTGTAGGTCCAGCTGTGGTACGGGCACACGATGTTGCCGACCGAACCCTTGTCCTCGTTGCACAGCCGCGCGCCGCGATGGCGGCACACGTTGTGGAACGCGCGAATCTGCATGTCGTCGTCGCGCACGATCAGGATCGAATCGGTCCCCAGTTCCACCGTCACGTAGTCGCCCGGTTCGGGTACGTCAGGCTCGACCGCCACCTGGATCCAGTGCTGGCGGAAGATCGCCTCCATGTCGAGCGCGAAAACTTCGTCGCTCGTGTAGAACGGTGCCTCGAGGCTGTAACCTTCCTTGCGCCGCTCGATCAGTGCACGAATGTCTGCCGATACTTTCATCGTTTGCTCCGGATTCCTTGCGTCCCTGGGTTCTTGCCGACAGGCATCAAAATCAGTAGTCGATGAGCTGATGCTCGCGCAAATACGCGAGGATCACTTGTGCTTTTTCGACCGAACTCCCTTCATTTACGACGTTCCCGCCACGGCTTTCGGTGGTCGTCGCCGACAGCATCCGGGCATGCCCGGAGCGCTTCTCGGCAGCGACCAGCTTCACCGGCTTGCGCTCGATCGCGCCGACCGTCCACGCGGCCGCGTCGGCGTCCTGACCGGGCGACACGCGCACCGGGCGTACCGTGCCCGCCTTCAGCCGCGCATACGCATAGCGCGGCTGCGCGTTCGCGAGCGGATGCACGGCGACGACGGCCGGCAGCGCGGCGTCCACACGCCTGCGTAATCCTTTCGGCAAGAATTGCCGGACCACCGCGCGGCCCGCGTCGATCGTCACGTCGACGGCCGAGCCGACGAGCGGATAGCCGAGCGCAGCGGCGACGCGATACGGCAGCATCCCGGTGTCATACGCGCCCTCGGCACGCGTGCCGGTCAGCACGAGGTCGTAGCCCTCGACGCGTGCGGCAAGCGCATGCGCGGCATCGTCGCCGTCGCGGCAGGTCAGTACCTCGACCTCGCGCGCGCCGAGCGCCAGGTATTCGGCCAGCGCCGGCGTGATCGGATCGCCCGCGTGGATCACGTCGAGCTGCGAGTGATGGCGTTCGGCCAGCGTGCGGCCCAGCTCGAGCGCAGCCGCGTCGTTGCGGCTGTAGCGCGGCGCGCCACTGACCGGATGCCGGCCGACCGACACCAGCACAGCGATGCGTTTCAACAGTCGGGGGGCGTTCATGCTGCGGCTCCTTCCGGTTCACGGGCGCCGGCCTCCGCCGGCGGTACGCCGCGCGCAGCCCGCGCGGCCTGGACCTGCTCGATCAGCGCGGAGATCGTCGCCTGCGCGTCGCCGACCACCGTCAGGTTCGCGCGCTTCGCAATCGGCGCGCTGCCGTCGAGGTTCACCGCGATCACATGGCGGCAGTCCTTGATCCCCTGCAGGTGCTGCACCGCGCCCGAGATGCCGAACGCGATGTAGATGCTCGCGTCGACCGTCTTGCCGGTCGCGCCAACCTGCTTGTCGCGCGTGAAGTGGCCGTTGTCGACCGCGACGCGGCTCGCGCCGATCGCAGCGCCAAACGCGCCGGCCAGGCGCTCGAACGCGCCGATGTCGGTCACGCCGTTGCCGGCCGACACGATGAAATCCGCTTCTTCGAGTGCGACCTGCGCGGCGTCGAGTTCCTCGAGGCCGAGATCGCGGTAAGGCGCGCCGGCGTCGGCCGCCGGGCGGATAAAGTCTCCGGCGAGGCGCGCTCCCGCGCCGACGAACGGCAGCTTCGGGTCCACCGCGTTCGGCGCGAGCAGGATCACGTCCGGCAGCGCGCGGGTCGCGAATGCGCGCCTTGCCTGCGCATACGCGCCGACGTGCCGCGCGTCGAGCTCGACCACGTGGGTCGCGACGCTCGCGCCGGCCGCCGCCGCATGGCGCCGGCCGAGATCGCCGTCGCCGGTCGCGTTGTCGGGCACGAACACATGCTTCGGCGCGAGCGCCGCGACGCACGCCTGCAATGCCTGCAATTCGCTTTCGGGCGCGAACGCGCGGCGGTCGAAGCCGGTCAGCTCGATCAGCTTGTCGACGCCGAGTTCGGCCGCGTCGTCCTTCAGTTCGCCGAACACCAGCAGCGCGACTTCGGTCTGCTCATCGGCGAGCAGCGCGGCGGCGGCGATCGCCTGGCGCGCGTGGTCGTCAAGCGCGCCGCGCTCGCTGTGCGCGACCGCAAGCAGCACGTGTTTCGGATCCTGCACCGCGCGGCGCGGCTTCGCGGCCGCGGCGCCGTGTGCATGGGCAGACCAGTGCGCGGCGCTCGCGTCCGCGCTGCCGGTCTCGCCGAGCGTGATGCGCTTCAGGCCTGCCGCCGTGATGATGAACGGCCGGCGCGGATCGATTCGTTTGATCGTGTTCATCGATTCACTCACTCCAGCGAAGCGGCGACGAGTTCGGCCACGTCGAGCACATCGGGGCGCGGGCCCACGACGCCTTCGAGCATCGCCGTGCAGTTCGGGCAGGCAACCGCGACCACCTCTGCGCCGATCGTGCGCGCGTCGGCGATGCGGATGTCCGGAATGCGCTGCTTGCCGGGGATGTCGGTCAGCGGCGCACCGCCCCCGCCACCGCAGCAGCGGCCGCGCATCCCGTTGCGCTCCATCTCGACGACCTGGATGCCGATCGTCTTCAGCAGCGCGCGCGGCGCGTCCGTCTCGCCGTTGTAGCGGCCGAGATAGCACGGGTCGTGATACGTCGTGCGCTTCTCGCGCAGCGCTTCGACGGCCTTCGGCGCGATCTTGCCGCTCGCGGCGAGTTCGGCGAGATAGGTCGTGTGATGCTTGACCGTCACGCGCAGGCCGAGCGCGCGATATTCGTTGCGCAGGCTGTGCATCACGTGCGGGTCGGCCGTCACGATCTGCTTGTACGACAGCGTCGACAGCGTGCCGATCAGGCGCTTCGCGAGCTGCTGGAACGTCGCCTCGTCGCCGAGACGGCGTGCGACGTCGCCGGTGTCCGTCTCGCCGCCGCCAAGCACCGCGTAGTCGACGCCGGCCTTGTTCAGCACCTTGACGAGCGCGCGCAGCGTGCGCTGGTAGCGCATGTCGAACGCACCCTCGCCTGCGACGAACAGCACGTCGACCGGCTGGCCCGGCTGCGCGACCGGCGCGCTCAGGTCCACCGACCAGTCGTAGCGCGCGGCCGTGTCGTAGCCGCCCATCGTGCCCGTCTCGCGCAGGTTCGCGAGCACCTCCGCGCCCTTGCCGGGTACCGTGCCATGCACGAGCGTCTGGTTGCGGCGCATGTCGACGATCGCGTCGACGTGCTCGATCAGCATCGGGCATTCCTGCACGCAGGCGCGGCAGGTCGTGCACGACCACAGCGTCTGCGCTTCGATCAGGCCCGACACGATCGGGCCGTTCGGCTCGCCGTGATGCTGGCCGACCGCGATGCCCGGCGTCGGGCTGCCCGCGTATGCGGCATCGCTGCCGCCCGCCATCCCGACGACGAGATCCTGGATCAGCTTCTTCGGGTTCAGCGGCTGGCCCGATGCGAACGCGGGACACGCGGCTTCGCACTTGCCGCACTGCACGCATGCGTCGAAGCTCAGCAGCTGGTTCCAGCGAAACTCGACTGGCTTCGCGACGCCGTATTCCTGCTGCTCGATGTCGGGCAGCTTCAGCGCGGTCGGCGGCGTGGCGGTGCCATTACCGGTGAACGATTCGCGCGTCGCAGCGAAACGCTCCTGGCGCGGGTGGAACGCGAGGTGCAGCAGGCCCGCGATCGCGTGCTTCATCGGGCCGCCCTTCGCGGCGCCGAACGTCATCGCGAATGCACCGATGCCGATCAGCACCGCGCAGAGCACCGCGAACGCGCCGGACATCGCGCCGGCCGGCACCACCACGTACAGCGTGAGGCCGAGTGCGAACGAGCCGAGCAGCCAGGGCAGCGTATTCCACGGGCCGCGCGACAGCCGGGCCGGCACGTTCCGCGCGGCGCGGCGGCGCCACACGAACACCGCGCCGACCAGCATCGCGAGCGCCGCGAGGAAAATCAGCTTGTCGAGCCACGGCGAATAGATCGCGAGGCCATAGTTGACGAACACCAGCGCGAGCGCGGCGATCGCGCCGCCCGCGGTCGCGACGTGCGTCTTCGCGATATACGGGTCGCGCGCGACCACGTGGTGCAGGTCGACGAAATAACGCTTCGGAATCGCAAACAGGTTCGCGACACCAAACGCGCCGGGCGCGGTGGCCCGCCCGAGCCGCCAGTACGACGAGCGCTTCGCAACCGCGAACGCGAGCCCCGCCACCGACAGCCACAGCAATGCGGTAATCAGGAAGGACGGATTCATGGCGTTAGAAATCCTTCACGAGACGCAGCGAGTCGTAGATCGCGCCGTGGACGTTGTGCATCGAGATGCAGTCGCCGACACGGAACAGCAGGAAACGGCCGTTGCCGAGCTCTTCCGACAGGCACGGCTGCGGCTCGGCCGCAAACAGCGTGTGCGGATCGATCTGGCCGCGGTTCAGCGATTCCGGCTTGAGCTTCCAGTACAGCTCGTCGTTCGGCGACGAACCGTTCTCGATCACCACCTGGTCGACCGCGCGCTCTTCCAGTTCTTCCGTGTACTCGTTGCGCAGCACGGCGATCATCTTGCCGTCCTCTTCATAGACGCGGTCGAGCATGGTGTTCGGCGTCGGGATCACGCCGAGCGCATACAGGCGGCGATAGAAAATCGGGAACGTCGTGCCGCCGCAATCGTCGGCCACCTTCACGTCCGGCGTGACGACCTCGACCTTCGAGCCGCGGCTCGCCATGAAGTCGGCGACGCCTGCGCCCGCATGGGTGCTCACGCCGTCGAACAGCAGCACGTTCTGCTTCGGTTCGACCTTGCCCGTCAGGATGTCCCACGAGCTGACGGCGAGGCCCTCGGCCACGCCCCAGCCCGGCACCTGCCACGTGAAACTCGATCCGCCCGTCGCGAGCACGACGATGTCCGGCTTCTCGGCCATGATCATCTTCTCGTCGGCAGCCACGCCCAGGCGGCGGTCGACGCCGAGGCGCTTGGTTTCCATGTCGAACCAGCGGATGATCCCCGACATCTGCTCGCGCTGCGGCGCCTTCGCGGCGATCATCACCTGCCCGCCCACTTCGGCGTTCTTCTCGAACAGCACCACGTCGTGGCCGCGCAGCTTCGCGACGCGTGCCGCCTCGAGGCCCGCCGGGCCGGCGCCCACCACCACCACCTTGCGCTTCGGGCCACGCGATTTCTCGATGATGTGCGGCATCGTCGCTTCGCGCGACGTGGCCGCGTTCTGGATGCACAGCACGTCAAGGCCGTTGTACTGGCGGTCGATGCAGTAGTTCGCGCCGACGCACTGCTTGATTTCGTCCTCGCGGCCGTCGCGGATCTTGATCACCATGTGCGGATCGGCGATCTGCGCGCGCGTCATGCCGACCAGGTCGATCATCCCGTTGGCGAGCAGGCGCTCGGCCTGGCCCGCATCGCGGATGCTCTGCGCGTGCATCACAGGAATCTTCACCACCGACTTGATGCCGGCCGCGAGGTGCACGAACGGCTCCGGCGGCAATGCCATCGGCGGCATGCAGTTGGCGATCGTGTTGTGCGTGTCGCCACCCGACCCGACCACGCTCAGGTAGTCGATCAGGCCCGTCTCCGACATCGCCTGCGCGATTTCCTTCAGCGCTTCGTGGTCGAGGCCGTCCTCGTGGAATTCATCGCCGCACATCCGCAGGCCGACGCAGAAATCCTTGCCGACCGCCTCGCGCACGGCCGTCAGCACCTCGATGCCGAAGCGCAGGCGGTTTTCGAGGCTGCCGCCCCATTCGTCGGTCCGATGGTTCGAGCGCTTGCTCCAGAACTGGTCGATCAGGTGCTGGTGGGCAGCCGAGATCTCGATGCCGTCCATGCCGGCGGCCTTCACACGCTTCGCGGCCGCCGCGAAATCGCCGATGATGCGGCGGATTTCCTCGATCTCGATGATCTTCGCGTTGCCGCGGTGCACGGGCTCACGCACGCCCGACGGCGACATCAGGTGCGGCCAGTGCTCGCCATGGAACGACGAGCGGCGGCCCATGTGCGTCGCCTGGATCATGATCTTCGCGCCGTGCTTGTGCATCGTGTCGGCCAGCCGCGTGAGCGGATCGATGATCCTGTCGTTCGACAGGTTCACCGATTTCCACCAGCCCTGCGGGCTGTCGATCGACACGGGGCTCGACCCGCCGCAGATCGCGAGGCCGACGCCGCCCTTCGCCTTTTCTTCGTAGTAGCGGATATAGCGGTCGCCCGGCAGGCCGCCCGGCTCGGCATACACCTCCGCATGCGCGGTGCTGACGATCCGGTTGCGCAGCGTCAACTGGTTCAGCTGCATGGGTTTGAACAGGTGGGGATAACGCATCGCAGGCGACCTCTGGCGTTCGTGTGTCTCGTGTTGCGGGTGTAGTTCTGTTTCGGTGTTTCAGTGCTTCGCTGCGTCAGTGCTTCAGTGCGAGAGCGGCGACACTTCGAACACGCAGTGATCGTGGTGCTCGGCCGCGCATTGCACTTCCTTCGACTGCGCACGCGGCGCGCCCTTGCCTTCCGGCGTCGTATCGTTCACCCAGTCCATCGCACCGGCGAACCAGCCGGCGAACATGTAGCAGAGCTTGCCTTCCTTGCCAGGCTGCTGGAGCACGAACGACGAGTGGCGCAGTTCGATCTTCGCGCGCGCGCTGGCCGGGTCGGCCTCGATGATCGAGAACAGCCCCCAGCCGCGCTGCGACAGGCGCTTCAGGTAGTGCTCGAACACGGCCATGCCGGTCAGCCCATGCTGCTTCGCTTCCTTGTCGCACCAGTGGTACGCGGACTTGTAGCCGGCCTTGTAGAGGATCTCGGCATACGCTTGAACGCCGAGCGCTTCCTCGACGGCGACGTGATTGTTCGTGAAGAAGTGACGCGGCACGTACAGCATCGGCAGCGCGTCGGTGGTCCAGACGCCGGTATCGGGATCGACGTTGATCGGCAGTTGCGGTTGCATCGTGGTGACTCCGTGAGGAAAAATCGCCGCGCGGCTCGGGCGCAGGCATGTCATCGTCCGCGCGCCCGCGCGGCTTGCGCGGGCACGTCCCGATCTTCTTTGTGTTGAATCGCTGCGGGTTCGGCTGGCGGCGCTTACGCGCCCCACACGTCCTTGAACACGCGCACCCAGTTCTCGCCCATCAGCTTGCGGATCTTCGATTCCTTCCAGCCCGCACGCTCCATCGCCGCGGTCAGGTTCGGGAATTCGCCGATCGTGCGGATGCCGTCAGGGTTGATCACCTTGCCGAAGTTCGTCAGCTGGCGATAGCGGCCCTTGTCGTGCGTCAGCATGTCGAAGAATTCCTTCGCGAAATCCTGCGTGAAATCCGTGCCGATGCCGACCGCGTCCTCGCCGATCAGGTTCACGACATAGTCGATCGCCTCGATGTAGTCGTCGATCGTCGCTTCGATCCCGCGCTTCAGGAACGGCGCGAACATCGTCACGCCGACGAAGCCGCCTGCATCGGCAATTTCCTTCAGCTGTGCGTCGCTCTTGTTGCGCGGATGCTCCTTCAGCCCCGACGGCAGGCAGTGCGAATAGCACACGGGCTTCTTCGAGAACGCGATCGCTTCGGACGACGTGTTGCCGCCCACATGCGACAGGTCGACCATGATCCCGACGCGGTTCATCTCGGTGATCACTTCGCGGCCGAAGTCCGACAGCCCGCCGTCACGCTCGTAACAGCCGGTGCCGACCAGGTTCTGCGTGTTGTAGCAGAGCTGCACGACGCGCACGCCCATGTCGGCGAACGCCTCGATGTAGCCGAGGTTGTCCTCGAACGCATGCGCGTTCTGGAAGCCGAGGATCACGCCGGTCTTGCCTTCCTTCTTCGCGCGGAAGATGTCTTCCGTCGTGCGAACCAGCGTCAGCAACTCGCTGTTGTCGCGGATCTTCTTCTTCATCACGCCGATGTTGTCGACGGTCTTCGTGAAGTTCTCCCACACCGACACCGTGCAGTTCGCGGCCGTGATGCCACCCTTGCGCATGTCTTCGAACACCGGCTTCTCGAACTTCGAGATGTTCAGTCCGTCGATGATGATGCTGTCCTGATGCAGCGTGCTCATATCTGCCTCTCGCTCCAGTCTCTGGTCTTGTCAGGTGTCGGTCAGTAAATCGGGAAGCGCTCGCAGAGCGCGAAGATCTCGCGGCGCACGCGCTGTTCGGTCGCGTGGTCGCCTTCCGGGTTCGCGCGCAGCGCGTCGAACACCTCGAGGATCAGGCGGCCGACTTCGCGGAATTCCGCGACGCCGAAGCCGCGCGTCGTGCCGGCCGGCGTTCCGAGGCGGATGCCCGACGTGACGGTCGGCTTCTCGGTGTCGAACGGGATGCCGTTCTTGTTGCAGGTGATGCCCGCGCGTTCCAGCGCCTGCTCGACTTGCGCGCCCTTCAGGCCCTTCGGCCGCAGGTCGACCAGCAGCAGGTGGTTGTCGGTGCCGCCGGTGACGAGATCGACGCCGCCCGCCTTCAGCACTTCGCCGAGCGCCTGCGCGTTCGCGAGCACGTGGTCGATGTAGGTCTTGAAATCCGCGTGCAGCACTTCGCCGAACGCGACCGCCTTGCCGGCGATCACATGCATCAGCGGGCCGCCCTGCAGGCCCGGGAACACGGCCGAGTTGATCTTCTTCGCGATGTCCTCGTCGTTGGTCAGCACGAAGCCGCCGCGCGGGCCGCGCAGCGTCTTGTGCGTGGTGGACGTGACGACGTGCGCGTGCTCGACCGGGTTCGCATGGCGGCCCGCGGCGATCACGCCCGCGATGTGCGCCATGTCGACCATCAGCTTCGCGCCGACGCTGTCGGCAATCGCACGGAAGCGCGCGAAGTCGAGCTTGCGCGGATACGCGGAGAAGCCCGCGATGATCAGGTTCGGCTTGTGCTCGTGCGCGAGCGCCTCGACCTGGTCGTAGTCGATCAGCATCGTGTCGCGGTTCACGCCGTACTGCACCGCGTTGAACCACTTGCCCGACAGCGCCGGCTTCGCGCCGTGCGTCAGGTGGCCGCCCGCGTCGAGCGACATGCCGAGCACCGTATCGCCCGGCTTCGCGAGCGCGAGCATCACCGAGCCGTTCGCCTGCGCACCCGAGTGCGGCTGCACGTTCGCGTAGCCGGCGTTGAAGATCTGCTTCACGCGGTCGATCGCGAGCGCCTCGACTTCATCGGCGAATTCGCAGCCGCCGTAGTAGCGCTTGCCCGGATACCCTTCCGCGTACTTGTTGGTCAGCACCGAGCCCTGCGCTTCGAGCACCGCGCGCGACACGATGTTTTCCGACGCGATCAGCTCGACCTGCGACTGCTGTCGCTCGAGTTCCTTCAGGATGGCGCTGCGGACCGGCGCGTCGCGCTCGGCGAGGGGCTGCGAGAAGAATGGCTGGGTGTTCGACATAGAGCATCCGTGACGAAGAATAAAGGGCGGCAATCAACGCTTGAGGCCCGCCGCGTCTGGGTTTCCAGCATGTCCAGAGCATGGCTGCCGACGGCTCTATTCTTGTCGTTCGGATTTTCGGTCGATTGATGAATTTAGACGCGTTCTTTGCCTTTTCCGCCATTCGCGTCCAATTTATACAAGTGACCGGTCGTGCTTTTTCGGATGCCCAACGAAACGCGCGAGCCGAGTTCACCTATGAACAGGCACTCGGGCGGTGCCGGCGCTGCCCGGTGCGGGTGCAGCACGTCACGGATACGGTGCAGTGCAGCATCGCCGCTGCGTGCAGGCAACGTATGGAGCTAGGGTTTAGCCGTATGGCACGCTTGTTGCGCTCGCTCCCACAATACCGCAGCCCGACTCGTGCCTCGGGCCAATAGCTATTAGTAGAGATTCAAGGAACGCTCCCCATGTCGCCCGACCGCACAGCGTCGCTGTCCCACTTCGCGTTCATGCCGTTGCCCAACTTCACGATGATCGCGTTCACGAACGCGATCGAGGTGCTTCGGATGGCGAATTACCTGAGCGGCCAGCCGCTCTATCGCTGGTCGGTGATCAGCCCGGACGGCGGCCCGGTCACGGCGAGCAACGGTCTGACGGTCGACACGGGTCCCGCCGAATGCGCGGGGCAGCCGGACATCGTGTTCGTGTGCGGCGGCGTCGACGTGCAGCGCGCGACGACGGCCGACCACCTGACGACGCTGCGCCGCTTCGCGCGCGCGGGCATCCCGCTCGGCAGCCTGTGCACGGGCACCTACGCGCTCGCGAAATCGGGCCTGCTCGCGGGCTATGCGTGCGCGATCCACTGGGAGAACATGTCCGCGCTGAAGGAGGAGTTTCCGGACACGCGCTTCCTGAAGGAACTGTTCGTGATCGACCGCGACCGCATCACGTGCACGGGCGGCGTCGCGCCGCTCGACATGATGCTGAACCTGATCGCCGCGCGCGTCGGCACCGCGCGCGTCACGCAGATCGCCGAGCAGTTCATCGTCGAACACGTGCGCGACACGAGCGCGCAGCAGCGGATGCCGCTCGTCGCGCGGCTCGGCTCGGCGAACAAATCGCTGTTCGAAGTGATTTCGCTGATGGAGAACAACATCGAGGAGCCGCTGTCCCGCGAGGAGCTCGCGCGGCTGGCGAACATGTCGCAGCGGCAGCTGCAGCGGCTGTTCCGCGAACATCTCGGGATGACGCCGACGCATTACTACCTGACGCTGCGGCTGCGCCGTGCGCGCGAGCTGCTGCTGCAGACCGACATGTCGATCATGCACATCACGATGGCGTGCGGGTTCCAGTCCGCATGCCATTTCAGCAAGAGCTACCGCGACGCGTTCGGCGTCGCGCCGACGCGGGAGCGGCGCAAGCAGGTTGCGCCGCTGGCACAGCCGGCAGGGCCCGGCGGTGCGGCGTTCCCGACGCTTGCGATGCACGCGTGACCGTTCGCGTCGATTCAATTTTCTAAACCGGGGTCTCGCAAAACCTCGTTTGTGTCGCAACAGCTTCGTGGCGTTCAATGGTGCGATCGGCCGCGTCGACGCGCATCGCGTTCCGGCGCACGGCCCACTCCAACGCGCGGAGCTCGCACATGAACGCACTACAACTCGTGATCCTCGCCGCAATCTGGGGCGCATCCTTCCTTTTCATGCGGATGGGCGCACCGGAATTCGGCGTCGTCCCGCTGATCGCGCTGCGGGTCGCGATCGCGGCCGTGCTGCTGTCGCCGGTGCTGCGCAACGCGGACGCACGGCGCGAGTTCCGCTCGCATGTCGTGCCGCTATTCGTCGTCGGCATCGCCAATTCGGCACTCCCGTTCTGCCTGCTGACCTACGCGGCGCTGTTCGTGACGGCCGGCACCGACTCGATCCTGAACGCGACGACACCGCTCTGGACCGCGATCGTCGCGTACCTGTGGCTGCGTGTGCCGTTGACGAAGCCGCAGGCGATCGGTCTCGCACTCGGCTTCATCGGCGTCGTCGTGCTGGCGGGCGCGGAACTCGGCGGCGGCACGGCCGGCGCATCTGGCGCCATCGTCGCCGCGATGCTCGCGACGCTGTCGTACGGGTTTGCCGCGCATTATTCGAAGCGGAAACTGGCCAACGTCAGGCCGTTCGTGTCCGCGTTCGGCAGCCAGCTGTTCGCGGCGCTCGCCCTCGCGCCGCTCGCGCTGCACGTGTGGCCGGGCAGCCCGGTTCACGCATCCGCATGGCTCGCCGTCGTGCTGCTGGGCGCGGTGTGCACGGCTGTTGCGTACCTGCTGTACTTCGGGTTGATTCGCCACTCGGGCGCACAGTACGCCGCGTCGGTCACGTTCCTGATCCCGATCTTCGGCGTCGTCTGGGGCGCGATCTTCCTGCACGAGACGATCACCGCACAAACCATCGCGGGATGCGCGATCATCCTGCTCGGCACGGCGCTCGCGACCGGCAAGATCAAGGGGTTCGGCGCGGCCGTCGCGCGCGGGTCACGGCAGTAGTTCGGGCTGTTGTCCGGTCTGTAGTCCGCCCTGCCCGTCGCCTTCGGCGATTTCCCGGACGAGCCAGTCGCGGAACGCCGCGATCTTCCATTCGTGCTGCCGGGCTTCGCTGCACACGACGTAGTAGCAGAACTCGGTCGGCCACGGCCGCGTCAGCACGCGAACCAGCCGGCCGGCCGCGATCTCGTCCTTCGCATAGATGTCCCGGACGAGCGCGATCCCCTGCGCCGCCACGGCGGCCTTGATCAGCAGCGGATCCTCGCCGAAGCTCGCTCCGCGCTGCGCGCGGGGATCCTCGATCCCTTGCGCGCGCAGCCACAGCGTCCAGTCCGCGCGATCCGCGTCCTGCAGCAGCGGATACGACAGGCAGTCGGCCGGATTTTCGATCGGCCGGGCCGGGTCGAGCAGTCGCGGGCTGCATATGGGCCACAGCTCCGGCGTCCAGATGCGGAGCGACGTGTGGCCCGGATAATCGCCCAGGCCGTGCCGGATCGCGACGTCGACGTAGTCGCGGCGCAGGTCGACCAGCTGCGCGCGCGTCTCTACAGTGATTTCGATTTCGGGGTAGGCGGCATTGAACGAGCCGAGGCGATGCACGAGCCACGTGTTCGCGAACGACGCGGTCGTCGTCACGGTCAGGCGGACGACGCGCCGGTTCGCGCCGTGGATGTTCGACCACGCGGCTTCGATTTCGCCGAAACCGCCGGCGAGCTGATCGAACAGCGCGCGGCCCGTGCCGGTCAGTTCGATGTCGCGGCCGTTTCGCTCGAACAGGCGCACGGCCAGCCGATCCTCGAGATTGCGGATGTGCTGGCTGACGGCGCCGGGCGACAGGCAGAGCACGTCGGCCGCCTGCTTCATGCTGCCGCATCGCGCCACTTCGACGAACGTGTGCAACGCTGCGAGAGGTAGGGACTTGGCCATCGCTGTGTGTCGGTTGTCGATCCGCGCAGGAAGGTTAGGGAGACGGTCGCCGATTATCCCAACAAATCCATGGGTCGGGAATCAGTGCCAGGTCGCCTCTGCACACGTCGACCGCAACGAAAACGGGCGGCCCGGAACCCGGACCGCCCGTTTCAGATACCTCTATTCGCAAACGGTGGTGGCGCGACTGCGGACAGCGTTGCCGTTACCAGTGCCAGACCTGATCGAACTGGTCGAACAGCGCGGGGATCTCGTCCCATCCGACCTGCGTCAAGCCGCCGATCACGTCTTCGCCGGATAATCCGCGCTCGCGCATATCCTCGCTGACGGCATAGACGGCGACACCGGCACCGATCATCTTTTCCAGATCCTTGTCGAGCGCCGCCGGATGAGCATGCCGGCGCGCGCCGAACGTGAGTCCGGTGGCATCCTGCCCACGCACCGCATAGTTCACTGCGCTGCCGCGCAGCAGCAACCCGACATCCGCACCGGCGTTTTTCAGCACATGATTCAGCCACAGGATGGTGTCGTCCTGCTCTTCAAGCGTCGCCCGGTACGCTGTCTCGACAATGCTCAGGATTTTCATGGCGCGCTCCTATTTCGTCGGGATGACGAGCACGGCGTCGCTCTGCGTCACGGACTCGAGAAAATCCTTCGGGCTGCCGCGGCGTGGCCCGTCGATCCAGTCACCCGCACCGCGTTCGTCCACGCACAGCCCGCAGTTGATCCAGTCGAGCTTGACGCCCTGCTGCGCCGCGAGTTGAAACAGCGCCGCAATCCAGTCCCTGGTGGTCGGGTGATCCTCTTCCTCCACCGATGTGCCCTTGACCGGATTGGCGTGCGGAGCCTGCGCTTTCATCGTCAGATTGACCGCGCCCTCATAGGCGAACACCGTGACGTCGTGGCCTTGACGCAACGCCGCATCGACCAGCCGCAGCGCCGTGGTGCTCGCAGCCTTCTCGTACGGCGGATCCATCAGTGCCAGCGTCAGTTTCTTTCCGGTAGCCATCACGTTCTCCTTGCTTCAATACCAAATGGCCTTTGTGTCGGCCACGAACAGGAGATCGACGAGTTGATCGATACCGGCCTTTTGGACACCGTCCGCCAGCCGCTCGATCGCCCGCTCACGCAGCGAGAATTCGTCTGCAAGAACCGTGATGCCGCTGCGCGTCAGATCCGCATACCGCTCACTGAACTTTGCGCCCGGGCGAGTCGACAGCACGCCGTTTTGAACCAGGAACAACGTGACTGCGTTGTTTCGCCCGCGCAGGCCTTTGGCGAGTTCGTCAAACTGCTGGGTGTCCCGGGTGCCATACGGATCGCGCGATTCCACGAACAAGTAATTCGCCATCTCAGCCTCCTGCCGGCTTGCGGTCCGAACAACCGGTTCCCGCCGAAGCGTTGCCCCCGCATCGCACTCGTCGCAATGCGCGCCAATTGACCGTGTGGCGTGTGCGCCGCGCCAGCCCCTGAATCCGGTATAGCAGAACGGGGGAACAGTCCAAATAACCACGCGTCATATCGTGCAAACTTCCGGTCACGAACTGGCGCTGCGTTCAAAGAACCGTGGATTCGGGGCACGATTGAGGCACCCACAAACGAAAACGGGCGGCCCGTTACCGGACCGCCCGCTCATCACGCCGGCACCGCCAGCGCGTTACGCCGCCAGCAAGCCGTGCGGATCGATGACGAATTTGCGCGGCGCGCCGCCGTCGAACTTCTTGTAGCCTTCCGGCGCATCGTCGAGCGAGATCACCGACACGTTGACGATCTTCGCGATCGGCAGCCGGTCGAACAGGATCGCCTGCATCAGGTTGCGGTTGTACTTCAGCACCGGCGTCTGGCCCGTGAAGAACGAATGCGACTTCGCCCAGCCGAGGCCGAAGCGGATGCTCAGGCTGCCGTGCTGCGCGGCCTTGTCCTGCGCGCCCGGATCGTCGGTCACGTACAGGCCCGGGATGCCGATCGCGCCGGCCGGCCGCGTAATTTCCATCAGCGAGTTCAGCACCGTGGCCGGCGCCTCTTCCGAGTGGCCCGACGAGCCGTGGCCGTGCGCCTCGAAGCCGACGCAGTCGACCGCGCAATCGATCTCCGGCACGCCGAGGATCTGCTCGATCTGCTCGCCGAGCGTCGCATCCTTCGACAGGTCGACCGTCTCGAAGCCCATTGCCTTCGCGTGCGCGAGACGCTCCGCATTCATGTCGCCGACGATCGTCACGGCCGCGCCGAGCAGGCGCGCCGACGCGGCGGCCGCCATCCCGACCGGGCCCGCGCCCGCGATATACACCGTCGAGCCGGGCTTCACGCCCGCGCTGACCGCGCCGTGATAGCCGGTCGGCAGAATGTCGGACAGGCAGGTGAGATCGCGGATCTTCGCCATCGCCTGGTCGCGGTCGGGGAATTTCAGCAGGTTGAAATCGGCATACGGCACGAGCACGTATTCGGCCTGGCCGCCAATCCAGCCGCCCATGTCGACGTAGCCGTACGCGCCGCCCGCGCGCGACGGGTTCACGTTCAGGCACACGCCCGTATGCGTGTCCTTGCACATCGCGCAGCGGCCGCACGCGACGTTGAACGGCACCGACACCAGATCGCCGAGCTTCAGCGTCTCGACGTCGCGGCCGATCTCGACCACCTCGCCCGTGATCTCGTGACCGAGCACGAGCCCGACCGGCGCAGTCGTGCGGCCGCGCACCATGTGCTGGTCGGAACCGCAGATGTTCGTGCTGACTACCTTCAGGATCACGCCGTGGCCAATCGCGCGGCCGCTCGGATCGACCATCTTCGGATAATCGATCTTCTGCACCTCGACCTTGCCCGGCCCAAGATAGACGACACCTCGATTGCTGCTCATCGTATTGTCTCCATGTCTCGTTGGATGGCGCCGCCGCGCGCCGGCGGATGCGGCGCACGTGCAACGTGCTGTTCGAGAGTAGTCCGGGACACGGGGGCGCCGATGTCTCAAACGCGACATGCGTTTGAACTGTGCCGACATGGGTGGCGGAAACACGAAAGTCCGGCGGGCGCTACCCGCCCAGATTGTCGCGGACGATCGCCGCGGCCGCCGCGTCGGCCTCGCTCGCAACGCCGTCGTGCACACGCGTGCCGACTGCCGGCGTCGGCGGCTCGCTGTCGAGCGCGTGTCCCGCGCGGTCGTGCGTGTCGACCGTCACGCGCATCGACAGCCCGACGCGCAGCGGATGCGCGGCGAGCCCGGCCGGCTCGATCGCGATCACGACAGGCACGCGCTGCACGACCTTGATCCAGTTGCCGGCCGCATTCTGCGACGGCAACATCGAGAACGCGCTGCCCGTGCCGGCCGAGAAACCCTGCACGCGGCCACGATAGACGACGCGCGAGCCGTAAAGGTCCGACACGACGTCGACCGGCTGCCCGACGCGCATGTGGCGGATCTGCCCTTCCTTGAAATTCGCTTCGATCCACAGCCGGTTCAATTGCACGATCGACATCAGCGGCACGCCGGGGCCGACTTGCTGGCCGACCTGCACCGCGCGCTGGCCGATCGTGCCGTCGACCGGCGCGACGATCGTCGTGCGCTTCAGGTTGCGATACGCAAGCTTGAACTGCGCGGCCGCCTGCATCACGGCCGGATTCTCGTCGACCGGCAGCTTGCTGCCGAGCGCGCGTGCCGCGTCGAGCTGCGCCTGCGCGGCCGCGAGATTGG
>NZ_JAAGPL010000103.1:0-30520 GCF_017104785.1 Burkholderia sp. Ac-20353
GCCGGCCGCTACGACGAACTGCGCGGCAGCGCGGCCGGCCTGCAGGCGCCCGCGCTCGCGCCCGCATGGCGCGATTTCTTCACGGCGATCGGCAGCGACGGTGTCGCCGATCTCGACCGCCGCGCGGACGCGCTGCAGCGGCGCATGCGCGAGAACGGTCTGTTCTACCAGCTGCACGAGCAGCGCGTCGGCGACGGCGCGACGGGCCCGTGGTCGCTGGACCTGCTGCCGCTGATCGTCACCCCGCAGGACTGGGTGGCGATCGAGCGCGGCGTGCTGCAGCGCACGCGGCTGCTGAACGCGATGATGGCGGACCTGTACGGGCCGCAGACGATCCTGCAGCGCGGGCTGTTGCCGCCCGCGCTCGTCACCGGGCATCCGGGCTACCTGCGCGCGATGCGCGGCGCGCGGGTGCCGGGCGATACGTGGCTGCACGTCGTCGCCTTCGACCTCGCGCGCGGGCCCGACGGTCAGTGGCGAATCGTCGCGCATCACACGCAGGGTGCGGCGGGGCTCGGCTATCTGCTGGAGAATCGCCTGATCGTGTCGCGGCTTTTTCCGCGCGGGTTCCGCGGGCTGCGCGTGCAGCGGCTCGCGGCGAGCTACCGCGCGCTGCTGCAGAGCATGCAGGCGCTGAGCCCGGCCCGGAAGAACTCGCGGATCGTGCTGCTGACGCCGGGGCCGCACAGCGCAACCTATTTCGAGCATGCGTATCTCGCGCGCTACCTCGGCCTCACGCTGGTCGAAGGCGGCGACCTGACCGCGCGCGACAACCGCGTGTTCCTGAAGACGCTGCGCGGGCTCGAACCCGTGCACGGGATCCTGCGGCGCGTCGACGACGCATGGCTCGATCCGCTCGAGCTGCGGCCCGATTCGCTGCTCGGCGTGCCGGGGCTGCTGCAGGCCGTGCGCGCCGGCAACGTGCTGCTCGCGAATGCGCCGGGCAGCGGCTTTCTCGAATCGCCGGGCGTGCTCGGCTTCCTGCCGCGTCTCGCGGAAAGCCTGCTCGACGAAACGCTGACGCTGCCGGCCGTGCATTCGTGGTGGTGCGGCGAGCCGGCTGCGTGCGGCGACGCGCTGGCGCAGCTCGCGCGTTGCATCGTCAAGCCGGCATTCCCGCCGGACGTGCAGGCGGGCGGCGGCTTCGAGCCGGTGATCGGCGCTCGGCTCACGCACGCGCAGCTCGCCGGATGGCGCGCGCGGATACTCGCGCAGCCCGAGCATTACACGGTGCAGGCCGATCTGCCGCTGTCGCAGGCGCCGACGTGGCCGGGAAGGGGGGAATCGAACGGGCCGGGCCACGGCGGTGCGCGGATCGTGCCGAAACCGCTGCTGATGCGCGTATTCGCGCTTGCCGATGGCGCCGGCCGCTGGCGCGTGCTGCCGGGCGGGCTGTCGCGGGTCGGCACGCGCGATGCGCTGTTCAATGCACCGATGCCGCGTGGCGGCAGCACGATCGACACGTGGGTGATGACGGAAGGCATCGTCGATTCGACGACGCTGCTGCAGACCCATCTCGGCCCCGACGACCTGTCCACGCAGCCGCGCGCGATCGCGAGCCGCGCGGCGGAGAACCTGTTCTGGCTCGGCCGCTACACCGAGCGCGCGACCAACCTGATGCGGCTCGCGCGCGCCGCGCTCGAACGGCTGCGCGGCGAGGACGATTCGGACAGTCCCGCGCATCTGGAGCTGCTCGACACGCTGTGCCGCGACACGGGGCTGATCGCGGCCGATGCGCCGAGCGCGGTCGATGCGCCGCGCGCGTTTCAGCATGCGCTCGCCGCGTCGCTGACGCGCGGCGCGGATCGCGCATCGGGCATCGCGTCGTGCCTGTTCGGGATGCGCGGCGCAGCGGCTGCGATCCGCGAGCGCCTGTCGAGCGAGCAATGGCGGCTGATCGACGACGCGACGCAGCTGTTCGCCGACAGCGCCGGCCACCCGGAAGCGGAAGAGCAGCTCGGCAACGAGGCGCTGCAGTTGCTTGAACGGCTCGGCCTGCTGCTCGGCGCGATCACCGGCGCGCAGACCGACAACATGACGCGCGACGACGGCTGGCGGCTGCTGTCGATCGGGCGGCAGATCGACCGGCTGGATTTTCTGTGCAGCGTGCTGCGGTTCGCGTTCGACGAAGGCGCGGTGCTCAAGCAGGACGGCTTCGAGCTGGTGCTCGAACTGTTCGACAGCGCGATCACGTTCCGCTCGCGCTTCCAGCGCGGCTTCGACGTCGCGCCGCTGTTGTCGCTCGTCGTGCTCGACACCGACAATCCGCGCTCGCTCGCGTGGGTCGTGCAGGCGATGCGCGGACGCCTGACCAAGGTCGAGCACAGCGAAGGCTACGCGTTGTCCGAACTGGCCACCGCGATTCCGGACGTGCCCGGCTGGTCGCTGCACGAACTGTGCGAAACCGGCGACGACGGCCGCCACGACGTGCTGCTCGAGCGCCTGCTGGCGACCGCGAAGGCCGTGTGGGACCTGTCGAACCGGATCGGCGAACGCTATTTCAGCCACGTGCGCGAGGCGGGCAGGACGTTATGGTGACGAAGCCCTCGACGACGACGCGGCCCGCTGCAGCGGGCTTGCCTGCGCCGGACGACGCGGCTCCGGCCGGCACGCCGCAAGGGCGGTTGCTGCGCGTCACGCACGATACCGAGTACCGCTACGCCGCGCGGGTCGAATCCGCGCAGCACCAGGCACGGCTGACGCCGCTCGCGACGCCGCGCCAGCAGGTGCTGTCGTTCGCGCTCGAGATTGACCCCGCTCCCGTGCACGTCGGGTCCGAAATCGATGCGTTCGGCAATGCGCGCGCGTCGTTCGCACTGAACCAGCCGCACGACGCGCTGCGCGTGCGCAGCCGCAGCGTCGTCCGGGTGACGCCGCCCGTCTGGTCGGCCGGCGCGCGCGGCGAGCCGCCGCCAGCGATCGCCGCGCCGGACGCCGCGCATGCGAGCGCGTGGGAAGCGGTGCGCGAGCGCTTCCGGTTCCGGGCGGGGGAGCCGTACGACGCGGCGAGCGAATTCGTGTTCTCGTCGCCGCATGTCGCGTGCGATCCGGCGCTGGCCGCGTATGCGGCGGCCAGCTTCACGCCCGGCCGGCCGCTCGTGCAGGCGGCGTGGGAGCTGATGCGGCGCATCCACGCGGAATTCGTGTACACGCCGAACAGCACCGACGTCACGACCACGGCACTCGACGCGCTGGCGTTGCGCAAGGGCGTCTGCCAGGATTTCGCGCACGTGATGATCGGCGCATTGCGTTCGCTCGGGCTGGCGGCGCGCTACGTGAGCGGCTACCTGCTGACGCAGCCGCCGCCCGGGCAGCCGCGCCTGATCGGCGCGGACGCATCGCACGCGTGGGTCGAGGTGTACGACCCGGCGTGGCCGGAGGATGGCGGCTGGCTGCAGCTCGACCCGACCAACGACCGCGCGCCGGGCGACGATTACGTGATGCTGTCGATCGGGCGCGACTACGCGGATGTCACGCCGCTGCGCGGCGTGATTCGCGGCGGTGGGGCCGATCAGGAGCTGAAGGTGGGGGTGACGGTCGAGCAGCTGGAGGATGCCGTGTGATGGGTGGTGCGTCGGTGGTCAAGCATGCGCGAGGCGGAATGCGCTGGCCATTCGATCCTGGTCTCGAGCCGACAAGCCGAGTGCCGTGGCGATCGTTCGCCACTGGCCGACGATGCGGCTGAAGTCGGCGATGATCTCGTCGGCTTCATTCAGATCGAGCCGGAAGTACTCAGCGACTTCGCGTGCGAGCTCCAGATCCAGGGCGTTGTCCGTTGCCGTGATGTTGAGTTTCAGGCCATCGGCAATCGCAACAGGGTTCATGTCGTAGGCTTCCGAGAGTCGCCATCCGAGACCCGGGACCAGAATGAAGCCGTGATTGCGCAGGTGATCGTCGGTGTTCGAGACGAGCAGGTTGAAGACGATCCGCGACCAAAGCTCCCGCAGGTCCGCACGCGGCTGTGCGCCGTGCCGAACGAGGACCTCCGCCAGCTCCAGGTAGCTCACCCCAGTGGACGCATCCTCGCCATCGACATGGCCGGTCATCGTCATCGCCGACGCGAAATGCAAGCGTCGACCGGTGTTGGTGCGATCGAAGCGGCGGACGATGAAGCAATGGTATTCACTGGCAAATTTGCGGGCTTGGGCGGCGGCAACGCGCAGGTCGCAGCCGACAGCCAGCGCATTCACCACCATTTCCCATCCTCCGACGTCGCAATTGTCGCGGGCACTCGGAAACTTGGCGATGTAGAGGTGCCCGTCATCGTCGGCCACACTTGCTTTGGGTCGGGCGCCACCCAGCGAACCGCCTGGGGCAATGAGCATGCTGAGCCATGTACGGCCCTGCGGAGCCGTGTTGTTCTCGTCCTCTTCCAAGGCACGGCTTGCGCGTTCGAGTTCGTGGATCCTGGCGAAGGGGGGCGCGGCGACGTCCACCCGGCCGTCGAGGAATTCGCCAGCATCGTTCAGCCGATACCGCAACGCGCCGACGCGATAGAGATCGTGGACGCCCAGCAGGTAGTCCGATTCGTACAGTCGCGTGCCTTCCGGGCGAATGCCGGCGCGAATATCCCGCTCGAGTCGACGCTCCATGAGCAAACGTCCCCACCGATCGGGGCTCGAATCTGCAAAGACGCCAAACTTGTCCCGAGGCGAAGCAGGGTACTGAGAGCCCTCGAAGAGACCGATCCCGGGGTCCAGCAGCAGGCGCCCAAGCACCGGATCCCGCAGTGCTGCGGGATCGTATTCGAACTCGAACAGTTCGCTCGCGCGGGTCTGGCGGCTGTGCAGGCTCCCGAGTCGTTGGGGTGCCGGCAGTCCGTCCCAGTCTGCGTACACGCCGATCATGGTCATCGCTTGTCCTGCTCCCTGCGCTTTTTCATTGCCGGCTTCAGCAGGGCGGCGAGGTCGGCTGCCGTCGTGCCGAGCGGCTTCGCCGCGGCTTGCTCCGTGACGACGGTCGGGACATGGTCCACGACGCGTGCATCGCCTTTCGCAGCACCAGCGGATTCCGCGTGGATCGGAGCGTTTTCGTGAGGCACTGCGTCATTGCGCAGGTCGGGGCGACGTGGGCGCCTGAAGCCGGCGGATACGGTTGCGCGCGCCGTCCTTTCTTTCACAAGACTCGCATCCTGCAAATGGCGACCGACCTCGTCGTCGGCACCGAGCCTGACCAGATCCTTCTCCAGCCCCAGAACCTGCATGACGGCGGTGTAGGCGCCTATCGTGACCCCCGAGCTGCCAGCTTCCAGCGAACGAAGTGTCATCGGTGACATCCCGGCACGCTCGGCGACCTGCTTGGCCGTCAACTTCCGGCGCAAGCGTGCAAGTTTGAGTCGCTCGCCGAATTCGACGAGCAACTGGTTCGTCGACGGCAGAAGTGGGGCTGTCTTCTTTGCCATGGCGCTAATATTCCTGCTATATCGACAAAATTTAGCCAGAATATTAGCACATTTGGTCGGGGCAGCGGAGGTGAGACCGGGCGTTCGGTGTGCCGGAAGTGCCAATATTATGTGCTTAAGGAACGCACAAAGCTAAAATATTGGCAGTTTTTGCAAATCTATCCCGCAAACCGGTCCGTCGCCGCGATCAGCGCCTTCAGGATCCCGGGTTCGTCGTACGCATGGCCCGCGTCCGGCACGATCTCGAGCGACGCGTTCGGCCAGGCCTTCGACAGATCCCACGCGCTGCGCGCGGGCGTCGCGACGTCGTAGCGGCCCTGGACGATCACGCCCGGAATGTTCGCGAGCCGATGCGCGTCGCGCAGCAGCTGGCCTTCGTCGACGAAGCCTTCGTTGACGAAATAGTGGTTTTCGATCCGCGCGAATGCCAGCGCGAAATGGTCGTCGCCGAAGTGATCCGCGAGCCCCTGGTTCGGCAGCAGCGTGATCGTGCGGCCTTCCCACCTGCTCCACGCACGCGCGGCTTCCACCTTTGCGGCTTCGTCGTCGCCGGTCAGCCGGCGATGGTAGGCGGAAATCAGGTCGCCGCGCTCGTCGACGGGGATCGGCGCCAGATATTCGTCCCACAGATCCGGGAACAGCCACGACGCGCCTTCCTGGTAGTACCACAGCAGTTCCGCGCGCCGCAGTGTGAAGATGCCGCGCACGATCAGCGCGCTCACGCGTTCGGGGTGCGTTTCCGCATAGGCGAGCGCGAGCGCGCTGCCCCACGAGCCCCCGAACACGAGCCATTGCTCGGCGCCGACCATCTCGCGCAGCCGTTCGATATCCGCGACGAGGTGCCAGGTCGTGTTGTTGTCGAGGCTTGCGTACGGCGTCGAGCGGCCGCAGCCGCGCTGGTCGAACAGCAGGATGTCGTAGCGCTCGGGGTCGAACAGGCGGCGATGCTCGGGGCTGCAGCCGCCGCCCGGGCCGCCGTGCAGGAACACGGCCGGCTTGCCGGCCGGGTTGCCACAGCGCTCCCAGTACACCTGGTGGCCGTCGCCGGTGTCGAGAAAGCCGTGCGCGTAGGGTTCGATCGGTGGGTACATGACATTTCCCGGATTGTGGGGTCGACAGGATTCCGGCCGGGCGCGGCGCGCGTCGCGCGAACGGGACGCGCGCGGATGCCGGCGCGATGACGCCGGACCGAACCTGGCCGGAACGGAATCGCCATTATGCCGCCGGATTCAGGCCGACATGCGCCGGTTATCGATTCCGGCATTCAGTGAGCGGAATGTGCGGCGATATTTTTTGGCAATTTTGTTTCGATATTTTTTGCGGAGACTAATGGCTGCATTTCGGCAGCCATTCGAAAACACCAATCACACCAATCAATAACCGGCCATTCGCCATTGCGACGGAAACCAATAAATGAAACATCGCGTGATGCAGCTTACGGGGTTGCGCGCCGTCGCGGTGGCGATGGTCGTCGTCGGGCATGCCGAGCACGTGGTTCCCGGCGGCTATACGGGCTGGCTCGCGCCGCTGCGCGTGATCGCCGACGGCCGGCTCGGCGTGCTGATCTTTTTCGTGCTGAGTGGCTTCCTGATTACCAACGTGCTGAAGGCGGAACTGAAGCGCACGGGCGACATCGCGCTGACGGCGTTCTATGTGCGGCGCGCATTGCGGATCTGGCCGGCGTGCTACGCGTATCTCGCGGCAGTCGCGATCTTTGCCGCGGCGGGGTGGATCGACGTCGACCGCAACCAGTGGCTATATGCTGCGCTGCACTTGTGGAATTACTCCGCGTGGCTCGGGCTGAGTCCCGACAACGCGCTGCATCCCGACGGCGCCTGGTATCTCGGCCATTTCTGGTCGCTTGCGCTCGAAGAGCAGTTCTACTGGTTCTGGCCGCTGCTGTTCCTTTACCCCGTCCGCCGCTTCGGCACGCGCTGGCTCGCGGCGCTGATCCTGATCGTGCCGCTGGTCCGGGCCGGCACCTATTTCGCCGCGCCGGCGCTGCGCGGTCAGCTCGGGATGATGTTCCACACGGGCATCGATCCGATCCTGATCGGCTGCTTCGTCGCGCTCAACCAGGAGCGGCTGGATGCGTGGATCCGCTCGTGGCCCGGCGAGTCCCGCATCGTGACCGCGATCATCGGCGTGGTGCTGTTCGTGATGCCGATCGCCGAGTCGAGGCTCGGCGGGCTCTGGAATGCGACTTACGGCGTTACGCTGGAAGCCGCGTTGATCGGCATCGTGATCGTCGTGCTGAATTTCCGCAGTGAATTCTGGTGCGCGCGATTGCTGCGAATGAAACTGCCGGTATTTATCGGCACGATTTCATTCAGCCTGTATCTGTGGCAACAGCCGTTTGCTTATCCGCATCTGCCGATCGCGCATGGTTTTCCGCTTGGTGTTGTGTGGGCACTGGCCGCGGCCACAGTCAGTTATTTCCTGATCGAAAAGCCGTTCCTTCGATTGAAGGATCGTTATTCGACGCGAATGGCGCGCACGTCGCAGCACGAGGTACGGCTGATGCCGGCGGCGTCCGAGTGCATCGGCGCGAAAGTGGCCGAGTAGGAGAGGCCGCCAGCCGGCATGTGCTTCATGCGTCGGGGCCGGGAACCGCCGATCCATCCCGGCTCCGCTCGCCGAATTCGGGCGCCGGGCGCCTGTTTCCGCGCACATGGAGTCCCGGAACCAGCCGCTGCCGGATGCTGCGATTCAACGGCTCCGAATAGAGCCGCGCGATCGCCAGGCTCAACCCGGCGGAGAGCAGCAGATAGCTGGCCAGCAGTGCCAGCTTCACGTCGCCGGTCACGCTCGACGGCGGGAAGATCGTCCGCAACAGGCCCAGCACGATGAGGTGGAACAGATAGAGCTCGTAGCTCAGTCTGCCGAACCAGCCGAACCAGCCGAACACCGCGGACACGCGCGCGCGTCGAAACGCGGGCTCCGTCGGACGGTCATCCGCGGCCAGCAGCAGGACGGCGGTCCCGATGGCCATCGCGGTGACACCCAGCACATTGCCATCCGCGATCGGCCGATACAGATAGACGAAGGTCATCGCCGTTGTCGCGACGCATTGCAGCAAGGTCCGCGACCGGCCGTGCCACGCGATCCGCTCGGCGAGCAACGCCGTGCAGCATCCTATTGCGATCGCATCGAAGGACGCGAAATACGCATAGAGAAAGCCTCCTTCATCGCCTTGATGGGCGAATCGGTACACGGGACCGACGACGATGATCGCGCACCAGAACGCAACGAGCCGCGACTCCCGGCGAAGCGCGACGCAGAGCAGCGGGAACGTCAGGTAGAACACCTCCTCGACCGACAGCGACCACAGCACGCTCAGCGGATAGTTGACCCACCCGTGCGCGCCGACGAGCACGTTCATCCAGAACGTGACGGATGCGAAGTTCACGAGCCAGAAGGACACCGGCGTGCCCGTCGGCGCATGGTTCTGAAAGATCGCAATACCGGCGGCCGCGAGCAGATTCACGGCGACCAGCAGCAGAAGCAGGCACGGGATGATGCGCGCGACGCGCAGGCCATAGAACGCGCGGGCGTCGATGTTGCCGAGTCCGGACCAGCGCCGGTTCGCGTTCTTCGTGATCAGGTAGCCCGAGATCACGAAGAACATCGTCACCCCGTAGTTGCCGTTCCGGGCGACGGCGCGCACGGCTTCCCATCCGAATGCGCTGGCCAGCGACGTGTCGTTCAGCCGGTAGCCGATATTGAAATGGTGAAACAGCACGAGGAGGATCGAGATGCCGCGCAGCAGGTCGATCCTCGGGTTGCGGGCGCCGGCGTTCGTCATGCTGTGGTCGTGGCCCATTGCACGAATGCGGTGCCGGCCTCGCGCAACACGGCCTCGCGAGCATCCAGGCTGACGCCAGGCGCGTCGTAGTAGGCGGCGACGAGCAACGGCGCGCGGCCGGGCGGACGCACGAGCGCGTAATCGTTGGTTTCGCCCTGCAGGCTCGTTCCCGGCCGGTCGCCTGCCTGCCAGCCGGCGGGCAATACGGCGCGAATCCGGTTGAGCCCGGGCTTGCAGTCGATCATCCCGCGTTCCAGCCGTGCGCGCGAACCGGCGCTCAGGACATTGCCGAGCAGCATGCTGCGGGCGAGCGTCACGATGGCTCTAGGGGTCGTCGTGTCGCGCTCCCCGCCGTAATCGTTCGAGTCGGGTTCATAGCGGTCCGAGCGGGTCACGGTATCGCCGAGCCCGCGAGCGAACCCGGTCAGCCCCGCAGGGCCGCCGATGCTTCTCATCAACAGGATGGCGGCCGTGTTGTCGCTGTAGACCAGCATCGCATCGCAGAGCGCCGCGACCGACATCTCGCCTCGCGCGACATTGGCCTTGGTGATCGGGGACGTGAAGATGAGGTCCTGTTCCGTATAGCGCACCAGGCGGTCGAGCTGCTCGTGGCCGGCATCGACGCGCGCGAGCACCTGCGCCGCGAGTATCCCCTTGAAGGTGCTGCACATCAGGAAGCGTTCGTCGGCGCGGTGGCTCAGCGTCCGCCCCGAACCCGTATCGACGGCAAACACGCCGAGTCGCCCGCCGTGCCGGCGCTCGATGTCGGCGATCGGGGATTCGGCCGCGCGCAGCGCGGGCGCAACGCCCATGCCGACGAGCAACGGCAGTCCAATCATCAGGTTTCGACGCATGATCGAATGAGTCACGGAATGGTCCTTTTTATTTGGAGTGCAAAATGGTGGAGGCCGCGCGATGGCGGCAGGTCCGTCGTCATGCCAGCTTGCCGGCCAGCAGCATGCGGCGAATGTTGGTGGCGTCGCGTGCGGGGAAGGCGGCCGGATCGGCGTCCAGCAACACCACCGTCACGTTCTTTTCGACGGAGCGCAGCCGCATGGTCAGGCAACGTCCCGCTTCGCTGTTGAAGCCGGTCTTCGACAACGCGATGTCCCAGCCTTTCTGCCCGACGAGCGGGTTGGTGTTCCGGTACTCGACCGGCGTGCCGTTGATCCTGACGACGCGGCTGGAATCGGTGGTCGCCCGCGCGATGGCCGGATAGCGAGCCGCCGCGTTCACCATGGCCGCGACGTCGCTCGCCGTCGACGTGTTGCGCGGCGACAGGCCGGTAGGCTCGTCGATCGTCGTGTGCTTCAGGCCCAGCGCGGCAATCTTCGCGCGCATCGCGATCCGGAACGCCGGCAGGCCGCCCGGATAATTGTGCGCAAGCGCGTACGCGGCGCTGTTGTTGGACGACATCAGCGCAAGCTGCAACACCTCGCGAAGCGGCAGGCGCGCGCCGACCGGCAACCCGGTGCGACTGTGCTGCAACGCGCGCGTGTCGGCCTCGTCGATACGGATGGTCCGGCTCATGTCGGGCTGCGTGTCGAGCACGACCATTGCGGTCATCAGCTTGGTCAACGACGCGATCGGCACGACGTCGTCGGGGCGTTTCTGGAACAGGACCTTTCCGGAGCTGTCGTCGACGACCACGACGTGGTTCGATTCGACCCGCGCGAGCAGCGCCTGAAGCGTGTCGCCCGTTGCGAGATCGGCACCTTGTGCCGACGCGGCCGTCACGCGGGCCGGCGCGGTTCCCGCGGTTCCGTCAAACGGCCCGGTTACCGACCGGAATGCGTGAGCCGCCACACAGAGCGCGACGAGGCCGAACGCGATGGCCGGGGCATGTGCATGCCGGTTCAGCGGCCGTTCGGCGGGTTCGCAAAGCCGCCTGATGCGGTCGAGCAAGTGGCCGCCTTTCGCCCATTGCGCGACGAGCGAGTCCGGCGCGTCGGCTGCTTGAAGCGTGCTCAGCTGCTCGAGCGCCAGCGCAAGACGCCGGGGATCCTCGATGAGCGTGGCGGCCAGGTGGTCGGCAACAAGCTCTCGCTCGATGCGCATGCGTCGCGACAGCCACCATACTGCCGGGTGATAGAACAGCAATGCCTCGACTGCGCGCTGCAGCAGGTTGATCAGGTAATCGAAGCGCCTGATATGCGCGACCTCGTGTGCGAGCAATGCGTCGAGCAGATCCGGCGGCATCCCGGTCAGCAAGCCGGCGGGCACCAGCACCAGTGGCCGCCACCAGCCTACGGTCAGCGGGCTGGAGAGACCAGATGCAACGCGCAACCTGACTTTGCGGCCGATGCCGCAACGCGCGGCCAGACCGGATACGCGAGCCTGCCACCTCGCGTCCTCCTGTGCGGAGTCAGCGCGGCTGATCCGGCGCACCCAGAGTATGCCGGCCGCGAGCCGGCACGACATGACGGTCACGCCGAGCAGCCATGTGGCAACCAGCGATGGCAGCGCGTACTGCAGCGTGTATTGCAGCGCGGACGGCGCGTCCTCACCTGCTACCGGCAACGCGATGGCGACAGGCGCGCCGACCTGATCGGATGCCCGGGCCGCGATCTCGAGGTACTGGTACACGTCGAGCAGCGGCGCGCCGAGACACGCAACAAGCGACAGGCAGAGCAGCGCGTAGCGCTCCTGCGGGCTCGCATCGCGCATCAGCCGGAGCGACAGCGCCGTTGCCACGCCGATCAACGCGCCTTTCCAGACGAAGTGCAGCAGCGCCCACCCCAACGCCTGAACGAGAACCCAGGACAACGCGCTCACCGATCCTCTCCGTGCAGGATTTTCTGGATCTCCGCACGTTCTTCCTTCGTGACATGCCCACGCAACGCGGCCAGCACGAGTGCCTTGCCCGACCCGGAAAACGCCTTGTGGATCAGTTCCTTCAACAGGCTGGTCTGCAACGCGTTCTGGCTCTGCGCGGGTGCGTAGACATGCGAGCGTTCGCTCTCGTCGCGCGTCAGCAGTCCTTTCGAATGCATGAGCTGCATCTGGCGCAATACGACAGCATAGGTGATGTCCGGGCGCTCGGCCTGCATGGCAAGATGCACCTGCTTCACGGTGGCAGGCCCGAGCGGCCACAGAACGCGCAGCAGTTCGAGTTCGGCAGCGGTCGGTTTGATCGGAGGGGCGGTTTTGGCCATCGCGGCATCTCAATGGTGTGAGCAACGGGATGTAGATTAATTTGTCTAGAACAAAATGTCTACATCGATGTGGGGCGCTCGCGACCGAGTGGGTCGACTTGATTAGGGAGATACGTTTGATGCTGAAGAACTGGCGACAATTCCTGCCGAAGATCGGGCTGGCGATGAATGCCGGGGCGGCGCTCGCGTATTCCGGGCGTGTGATGGACGCGTACAACGATCTGTCCGATGCGGCTTGAAACGGTGTTGCGCGTTAGGGTCGAGCAGAACGTCGGGCCATGAAGGCAACAACTGCCCCGGCAATCCGGACGATTGCGCCGGAGCGGTAACCGACAGATCTGCGGAACACCAAAAGAAAAGGCCCTTGCGGGCCTTATGCATGCGGACGCGAACCCGGACGCTTACCGCGTCAGTTCGCTGAAGCCGTCCAGCAAGCGCTCGACGTCGGCCGTTTCGATCGCGCCCATCGTCGAGATCCGGAACAGTTCCTTCGACAGCCCGCCTTGCCCCGCGTAGATCACGAAGCCGCGCGCCTTCAGCCCGTCGTGCAGCGTCTCGTACGTGACGCCCTGCGGCAGCCGGTACGCACGCAGCACGACCGACGACGCGCCTTCCGGCAGTACGAGCGGCATTCCGCGCGCGGCGAGGCCGGCCTGCGCCTGGTCCGCGAGCGCCTTGTAGCGCGCATGGCGCGCACGCCAGCCACCGGCTTCGTCGAACTCGCGCAGCGCCTCGACGAGCGCGTAGTACGCGTGCACCGACGGCGTGAACGGCGTGTTGCGCTGGTCCTGCAGCTTCGCGAGCCGGCCGAGGTCGAGGTAGTACGTACGGCTCGCGGCCTGCGCGAGCGCACTGCGGCGCACGATCACGAACGCCGCGCCCGGCACGCCGTGCAGGCACTTGTTCGCGGTCGCCGCAACGGCGTCGATGTCGCCGCCGGCGAAATCGATTGCCTCCGCGCCGAAGCTGCTGACGGCGTCGACAAGCAGCTTCACGCCGCGTGCGCGGCACACTTGCGCGATCGCGCCGAGATCGTTCAGGCGGCCGGTCGTCGTCTCGTGATGGATCACGGCGACGTGCGAGAACCGGCCGGCATCGAGCCGCGCGGCGATCTGCGCGAGATCGGGTGCGGCCATCCATTCGTGCTTCAGCACCTCATGCGGGATCGCGTACTGCGTGGCGATCTGCGAGATCCGTTCGCCGTAGACGCCGTTCTCGATCACGAGCAGCTTGCCGCCCTGCGGGACGAGCGCGGCGATCATGCTTTCGACCGCGGCGGTGCCCGAGCCCGTCATCAGCACGGCGCTCCATTCGGCCGGATCGAGCTCGTATGCGGCGACGAGGCGCGCACGGGCTTCGTCCTGCAGGTCGAAGAACTCGCCTTCGCGATGGCACAGGTCGGGTTGCAGCAAGCTCTGGCGCACGCGTTCGGTCAGCGTCACCGGGCCGGGGTTCAGCAGCAGCATCAATGGGCTCCTTCAGCTTCAGAGTGGGCGGCGCCGATGTGCCGCATCAGGCGCGTCTTCACGTCGACCGGCGTCACGGTCGGGCGCGGCAGGCCGTCGGGCACGCCGGTACGGATCGCGAGCCGCACGAACTGCGCGCCGTTCGCGCGCGTCGCGTCGCGGGAGGCGGCGAGGGCGGCATCGAGCACCTCGAGCGTATCGCCTTCGACCGCCGACGCGTAGCCGCACGCGGCCGCGACGCCGGCGAACGACACGTGCTGCGACACGGTCGCCTGGCCGCCCGTCGATTCGTGCGCGCCATTGTCGAGCAGCACGTGCGTGAGGTTCGCGGGGCCATAGGTGCCGAGCGTCGCGAATGCGCCCATCCGCATCAGCGCGGCGCCGTCACCGTCGACGGCGATCACGTGAAGATCGGGCCGCGCCAGTGCGAGACCGAGCGCGAGCGGCGTCACGCAGCCCATCGAGCCGACCATGTACAGCTGGTTCGGGCGATCGTCGAGCGCGTACAGTTCGCGGCCGCAGAAGCCGGTGGACGCGAGCACGACGGTCGAATCGACCGGCGTGTGCGCGATCACGCGCTGCAGCGCGCCGTGGCGGGTCGGCCATGCATCGGCCGATGCGGCGCGCGACGACGACTGCGCGGCGACGTGCGCGCGCGGCGTGGCCGCCGGGTTCGCCTTCAGTTCATACGGCGCGACGCTGCCTTTCTGCATCACGAGCGCGTACGGGCGGCCGGTTGCGTCCATGTGCGCGATCGCGCGATCGAGCGCCGGGCCGACCGCGTCGGGGTCAGTCGGGAAGGTTTCCCACGGGATCTCCATCGTGTCGAGCATCGCGGGCGTGATCGGCCCCATCAGCGCGTGCTGCGGCTCGTCGGGCACGCCCGGCTGGCCGCGCCACGTGACGATCAGCAACTGCGGCAGCCGGAACGTCCAGGTCAGCGACGTGAGCGGGCTCACCGCGTTGCCGAGCCCCGAGTTCTGCATCATCGCGATCCCGCGCTTGCCGGCGAGCGTCGCGCCCGCGATCAGCGCGACCGCGTCGCCTTCGTTCGCGGCCGACAGGTAATGCAGCGTCGGGTCCTGCAGCACGTAGTTGATGAACGGCGTCAGGTACGAGCAGGGCACGCCCGCGTACCAGTCGAAACCGCGCGCGCGCGCGGCCTCGACGAACTGGGCCGCTTCGATCATTGCGCGCCCCCGTTGCCGGCGCCCGGTTCGGACAGCGGCGTCTGGCCGTGCGCGAAGTCGCCCGCGCGGCGGAAGTCTTCCAGGTCGTTCACACCGCGCCAGTGGCCGTGCACGTACTGCACCTCGATCTTCTCGCCGGCGGCGATCAGCTCGTTGAGCAGCGTGGGGATGTCGAGCGTGTCGAAATCAGGACGCGCCTGCAGCGTCGCGAGCATCGCCTTCAGACGCTCGACGCCGCCGCCGCGCACGTTCAGCAGGCCGATCCAGCGGCCGTGCGGCGTGCCTGCGGCGACGTCGCTCGACACACGTTGCAGATACGTTTTCTGGCCGAACAGGCCGCGATCGTCCGCAGCCGAGCACAGCGCGAAATCGCGCACGCTCTGGTTGGTCTCGGTGAGCGACGAATCGACGACGACGCTGAACTCGGCCTCGCTCTCCGCGAGGTCGCGCAGGATGTAGCTGCGGAACAGCAGGTCGCCGTACGAGATCACGGTGTCGCCGGTCAGGCGACCGGCCGCACAGGCGAGCGACGCGAGTTCGCCCGTCTGCGCATGGCGCTCGTTGACGACGAGCTTGATGCCCGACGTGTCGATCGCGTCGGCGCGATAGCCGCCGACCACGGTGATGTCGTTCACACCGTGCTTCTTGAAGCCGTCGACGAGCCAGCGCAAGAGCGGCTTGCCGGCGACCGGCAGCATGACCTTCGGCTTGTCTTCGGTCACGGCTTCGAGGCCCTTGCCACGGCTTGCGGCAAGCACGATCGCGGCGTTCGACGCGCGCGACGACGACGACAGGTAGATGCGCTCGGCCGCCGAGTATTCATCGGCGTCCTGCAGGCGGAAGATCTCGTTGACCGACGCGACGCGATCCTCGACGTTGATCAGTGTCTCGCTTTCATGGATCTCGCGCGCGACGGCCTGCATCGCCGACGCCGACGCACGGATCAGGTGGTTCGCCCAGATCACGGTGCTGATGCCGGCCTGGCGGAACACGTCGGTCGGCGTGCTGTAGTACTTGGTCGGCACGATCACGAGCGGCGTCTTGCCGCTCCATTCGCGCGCGAACTGCAGGATCTCGTCCGGGCGCGACAGCTTGCTGTGGATCAGGATCGCGTCCGCGCCGGCTTCCGCATACGCGTTCGCGCGGCGCAGCGCCTCGTCCATCCCCCAGCCCGCGATCAGCGCCTCGACGCGCGCGACGATCGAGAAGTCCGGGTCGCTCTGCGAATCCTTGCCGGCCTTGATCTTGCCGCAGAACTCGTCGATCTCGGCGAGCGGCTGGCGCTCGCCGTCGATGAAGCTGTTGGTCTTCGGGAACTGCTTGTCCTCGATGCACACGCCGGCGATGCCGCGCTGCTCGAGCTTCCTCACGAGGCGGCGCACGTTGTTGAAGTTGCCGTAGCCGGTGTCACCGTCGAGCAGGATCGGCAGGTCGCTCGCGTCGGCCATGAATTCGAGCACGTCGACGACCTGGGTCCAGCTCGCCTCGTTGTTGTCGCGCACGCCGAACTGCGCGGAGATCGCGAGGCCGGACGCCCAGATCCCCTTGAAGCCCGCTTCGCGGACGATCCGCGCGGACAGGCCGTTGTGCGCTTCCATCAGGAATTCGAGCTCGTTGCTGACGAGCATGCGGCGCAGGCGCGCGCTGCGCGATTCGGTGAAGCCGGGTTCGCGTGCGTTCATCGTGCGGCTCCCGCGGTGGCGCGCTGAATCAGCGGCAGTACGTCCTGCGTCGCGCGGGCGACGTCGTTCGGGAAGTCGATCTCGATCCACGGCGCGCCCGTCACGTCGGCGACGTCGAACGTGTGGCCGCCCTCGAGCAGCAGGTCGCGCACGGCTTCCTCGTGCGGCATGTTCGCGCGGCCGCTGTCGACGTAGCCCGCGACGATCGCCGCGAGGCGGCGCGCGGTCGCTTCGGTGAAGCGGAAGAAGCCGACCGATTCGCCGATCGTGTCGTAGTCGAGGTCGACCGCGAGCTGCTTGCGCAGTTCGACCGGCACGCCATTCTTCAGGCACAGCTTGACGGGTTCGTCGCCCGCTTCGAAATCGCGGTCGATCAGCAGGCGGTCGACCGCCTGGTCGGGGTTGGCCACGAGCGCTTGCAGGATGCTTTCGTCATACAGCACGTCGGCGTCCATCAGCAGCACGTCGCCGCCGCGCGTCATCGCGTCGGCGACGGTGTGCACGGTCAGCACGCTGCCGAGATCGTAGCGGTCGTTCAGCACGATCTCCGCACGGCGGCCGAGGCGCGCGAGCTCCTCCTCGACCTTGTCGGCCTGGAAGCCCAGCGCCAGCACGATCTCGTCGACGCCCGCGGCGTCGAGCACGCGCAGGTGCCGCTCGAGCAGCGAGGCGTCGTCGAAGCGCAGCAGACACTTCGGGAATTGCGCTTCGGGAGGTTGCTGCAGGCGCAAGCCGAGGCCTGCCGCAAGAATGATGGCTCGCATGTGTTCTCCAACCAAAAATCAGACAAACCGGTTCGTGACCGGTCAATCGGCGAGGGGCTGCGGCGCACGGCGCCGCTGCCAGTTTCTTTCACTGAAATGCAGGTAGAGCAGGCCGGGCAGGCCGAGCGCGAGTTCGCGCGCGCGCTTCGCGAGCGACAGCGCGAGCGCCGCGTCGGGAGGCAGGCCGACGAGCGGCGCGAGCAGCAGGTAACCGCCTTCCTGCGCGCCGAGCGAACCCGGGATCGCGAACGCCGCGCCGCGGATCGCCTGGCCGACGCTCTCGAGCAGCAACGCGTCGAGCCAGCTCACCGGATGGCCGAGGAAGTGCAGCGCAAGCCACACTTCCGCGGTGCCGACGATCCAGCCGACGAGGCTCAGCGCGAAGGTCGACGCCACCTTGCGGCGGTCGCGGTACAGCGTGCCGACCGCGTCGTCGATCGCGTCCGCGCGCGTCGCGAGCGACGACCAGTCGCGCGGGCCGAGCAGCTTCGACGCGAGCCGCAGGCCTCGGCCGAACAGCCCGCGCCGCTGCGCGGCGTAGAACAGCACCGCGCAGCCGCCGAGCACGCCGGTCGCGATCAGCGCGGGCGTGCGCAGGTGCTGGACCGAATCGTGCGTCGCGTACACGCTGAACGCGGCGATGCCGATCAGCGCGAACGCCATCTGCGCGAGCGCCTGCATCGTCGTGCTGACGGTGACCGCCGCGGCGGCGTCGGCCATCCGCGTGCCGCGCTGCGCGAGGTGGCGCACCATCAGCACGGGCCCGCCGATCTGCCCGGCGGGCAGCAGGCTGTTGACCGATTCGCCGACCCAGCGCGCGCGCAGCGCGTTGCCGAGATCGGCGCCGGGCTCGCCTTTGCGGAACATTACCGAGATCGCCGCCGCGTCGATCACGAGCGGCACGACATGGAACGCCGCGACGAGCGCGAGCCCCCAGCCGGCCGCGAGAAACGTCGACACGACCGCGCCCACACCCTGCCACGCAAGGAGCGCTACGAACAGCGCCGTCCCGAGGGACAGCAGGATCATGCCGGCGCGTGTCATGACGCCTTCGTGCGGCGTGGCGCCAGTAGCTTGAACACCTGGCGGAAACCGAAGTACGCGATCGCGTCCTTCATGTTCGAGATGAAGCGCTTCCACGGCCGCATGCCGGGATCGGTCACGTATTCGAACGTGAGCGATACGCGCATCTCGTTCTGGCCGAGCGGCGTCACGCGGTGGCGCAGCTTGTCGCCGTCGAACAGCACGATGCCGCCGTCGGCGATCTGCACCGAGCCTGGTTCGTCGGGCACGCCCGGGTTGCGCGTGTGCAGCTCGTAGTCGAGACGGCACGACGAATCGTCGATTACGCCGATCAGCAGCGTGTAGCGGCGGCCGTCGTAGTACGACGTATCGTAGTGCCAGCCGATGTGGTCGCCGGGCTTCGTGTAGTAGTAGAGCGCGTAAGCGTGCGGATCGTCTTCCGGCGACAGCAGCAGTGTGTCGCCGGTGAGCTTCTCGAGGAAGCCGAGCAGCGCCTTCGAGCGGTACAGCTCGGCGATGTACGGCGCTTTTGCATCGATCGTGTGGCGGCTCACGCTGCCGCCCTGCTTGTGGCCGGGCAGGTAATTGCGGTTGATGTCGGCCGTGAGCGCGCGCGCGGCATCCGCGAGCTTCGCGTGCGCGTCGGGCGGCAGGAACGTGTCGAGATACAGGAACGACCCCTGGCGCGCATAGTCGTCGCGCAGGCGGCCGACGTCGAGCCGGCCGACGCAATCGGCCACGGTGCGGTCAGGAGCGGCCGCCGCTGCGCGGGCAGCCGCCGGGCGTGCCGGGTTCAGCACGGAGTCGTCGCGTGTGCTGGCAGTCATTTGGTTGCGTGGATTTTGGTTGGATTCTGCGGCAGGCTGCCGCGCTTCACGATGCGCCACCAGTCGATCACGACCCACGCGGCGAACAGCGGCGCGCCGATCGACGCCGCAAGCAGGAACGGCTCGACGCCGTCCGCGAGGGTCACGAGCGGCAGCAGGTAGAGCACGTCCTCGGTTTCGAAGCCGCCGACGAACGCCTGCTTCGTGCCGACCTTGCCGGCGAACGACTCGATGCGCATCCGCAGGAAGAAGATCAGCGCGACCGCCGCGCCGGCGAGCGCGCCGAGCAGCACCGGCGGCGCGGCCATCTGGCCGCCCTGCGCAACGATGCCGACGCCCATGCTGACGAACAGCGCGATCGTGACGAGCGCATCCGCCGCGAGGTCGTAGAAATGGCCGATGTTGCTGGACTTGCCGCTGATGCGCGCGAGTTCGCCGTCGGTGTGGTCGACGAAGTTCGACAGCACGATCAGGAACGCGCCGGCGTTGCACCAGCCGAAGGTGCCTTGCGCGAGGCACCACGCGCCGGCGAGGCCGATCAGCAGACGGACGGTGGTGAGGTGGTTCGGGGTGACCGGAGTGTCGACGAGCGGCCGGACAAGCGAGCGCGCAAGCCGTGCATCCCAGGTGCGCGGCAGGGGTGGTTCGGAACGTTTGGCGGTTTTTCTTTGGTCCATCGACGAAATATATACGGATTTGTAAGTCGCTGCTTTTTTCCGCTCAATTTCCTGACATGTTCGGGTGTTAGCGGTCATTGTCGGAACGGGGCCCGGGGCCGGCATGCGCGGGGGGGAGCGGTTGCCTTGCGCGGGCGCCGATGCGGGGCGGCACAATTCAGTTTCGTTCCCGCCGCGCGCTTGTTCAAGGCGGGGTGGCGCCGAATTTCGGGGGCGGCGCGCGCGGGCCGGACGGCGGTGGCGGAGCAGGGCGGCTGCCGCTCGTGCCGATGGCGGGCGCCCGGCAACTTGACGTCGATCATCCCCAGGAAGCCAGCGTCCGGCGACAATCGGCCGCGGATATCGACGGCGGATATCGACGGCGGGCCTGCGTCGGGTGACGATCCGCGTACCGCAGCGGCGCCGATGCGGCTGCGTGTCGTCACCGCGCGTCACTGCGCGCCCGCGCCGCCTGTCACAGAACGACCGTTCGATATCCGGCAAATTCAGCAAGGGTCTTTTGCATCCGGTGGACATTTCGCCGCTGCGGCCTCTGCGATACTCCGGTCGTGCCTGTGGTGCCGGCCGCCGATCGCGGCCCCAGGGTTTCACGCCGCTCAGGAGACACCGCCCGCGGCGTTAACGACAGACCAAAAAGCGTTCGAACTTCTGCCATGTCTTCATCACGCATCCTCGCTCACGCCCTGCGTTCGCTCGTCCGCACCGCCGACGAAGCCGCCGCACTGATCCGTCCCGACATGACCGTCGCAATGAGCGGCTTCACCGGCTCGGGCTACCCGAAAGCGGTGCCGGCCGCGCTCGCCGCGCGCATCGAAGCGGCCCACGGGCGGGGCGAAGCGTTCCGCATCAACGTGCTGACCGGCGCATCGACCGCGCCTGAGCTCGACGGCGCGCTCGCCCGCCAGAACGGCATCTCGATGCGCCTGCCGTACCAGTCCGACCCGACGCTGCGCGACAAGATCAACGCCGGCGAGGTCGAGTACCAGGACATCCACCTGAGCCACGTCGCGCAGTACGCATGGTTCGGCCTGTTCGGCGAGCTCGACGTCGCGATCGTCGAAGTCGCGGGCATCCGCGAGGACGGGCTGCTGATTCCGTCGGCGTCGGTTGGCAACAACAAGACGTGGCTCGACCAGGCGAAACACGTGATCCTCGAGGTCAATTCGCGCCAGCCGCTCGGCCTCGACGGGATGCACGACATCTATTACGGCACCGCGCTGCCGCCGCACCGCAAGCCGATTCCGCTGACGAACAGCGACGACCGCATCGGCGAGCCGTACCTGCGCTGCCCGGCCGAGAAGATCGTCGCGATCGTCGAGACCGATGCGCCAGACCGCAGCAACGCGTTCTCCGCGCCGGACGAGACGTCGAAGCAGATCGCGCACCAGCTGATCGATTTCCTGCGCCACGAAGTGAAGCGCGGCCGACTGCCGGAAAACCTGCTGCCGCTGCAGTCGGGTGTCGGCAACATCACGAACGCGGTGCTCGCGGAGCTCAGCTCGGCCGGGTTCTCGAATCTCACCGCGTACACCGAGGTGATCCAGGACGGCATGCTCGACCTGCTCGCGGACGGCACGCTGAGCTTCGCGTCGGCCACCGCGCTGTCGCTGAGCCCTGACGCGGTCAAGCGCTTCGCCGACGAGATCGCGACGTTCCGCGAAAAGATCCTGCTGCGTCCGCAGGAGATCAGCAACCATCCGGAGCTCGTGCGCCGGCTCGGCTGCATCGCGATGAACGGGATGATCGAGGCCGACATCTACGGCAACGTGAACTCGACGCACGTGATGGGCACGAAGATCCAGAACGGCATTGGCGGCTCCGGCGACTTCGCGCGCAACGGCTACCTGTCGTGCTTCATGTCGGCGAGCACCGCGAAGGGCGGCGCGATCTCGCGGATCGTGCCGATGGCGAGCCACGTCGACCACACCGAGCACGACGTCGCGGTGGTCGTCACCGAACAGGGCCTCGCGGACCTGCGCGGCCTGTCGCCGAAGCAGCGCGCGCGCAAGATCATCTCGACCTGCGCGCATCCGGACTTCCGGCCGATGCTCGAGGATTACTTCGAGCGCGCGTGCCGCGAAAGCTTCGGCAAGCAGACGCCGCACCTGCTCGACGAGTCGCTGTCGTGGCACGAGCGCTTCGTGCGGACGGGGTCGATGAAGGCGTGATTGCGGCCTGACCGGCGGTCCGAGTGCGGTCCGACTACGGGCCGGACTGCGGTCTGCTAACGGCCCTGACAGCGGCCCGACTGCGGCCGCCCCGACGCGCGCCGCGCCGCCGGCGCGCGTCAATCCATCGCCGCGTGCGCGACGCTGTCGGCCTCCGCGTGTCCCTCCTTCGGCCGGATCAGCAGCAGAAGCGGAATCATCAACAGCGTCGCGACGAACATCAGCTTGAAGTCGTTCAGGTACGCGATCATCGACGCCTGCTGGTTGATCGTCCGGTCGAGCAGCGCGAGGTCGATGCGGCTGCCGCTGCCGACGATCGACTGCACCGCCGGATTGAACGGCGTCACGTGGGTCGCGAGGTCTGCGTGCGCGACCTGCGTGTTGCGAGTCATCAGCGTCTGCACGATCGAGATGCCGATGCTGCTGCCGATGTTGCGCATCAGGCTGTAGGTGGCCGTGCCGTCCGCGCGCAGCTCAGGCTGCAGCGTCGAGAACGACAGCGCACTCAGCGGCACGAACACGAGCCCGAGCCCGAATCCCTGCACGACGCCGGGCCACACGATGTCGGCCTCGGACAGCACGACCGTGTACTGCATCATCTGCCACAGCGCGAGCGCGGAGATCGACAGCCCCGCGAGCAGCAGCATCCGCGCATCGACGTATTTCAGCAGCCGCCCGACGAACAGCATCGCGATCATCGTGCCCGCGCCGCTCGGCGCGGTGACGAGCCCGGTCGTCGCGACCGGGTAGCCCATCAGGTTCTGCAGCATCGGCGGCAGCAGCGCGCGCGTCGCGTAGAGCACCGCGCCGACCACGAAGATGAACAGCGTGCCGGCCGCGAAGTTCGGGTCGCGCAGCAGTTCGGACTTGAAGAACGACGCGCTGCCGACGGTCGCCGTGTGCACGAGAAAGAACGCGAACGCGAGCGCCGCGACGAGCGCTTCGATCTGGATTTCGCGGGAGCCGAACCAGTCGAGCTGCTCGCCGCGGTCGAGCATCGCCTGGAACGCGCCGATCGCGAGCGCGAGCGTCGCGAAGCCGAATGCGTCGAACTTCACGTGCGGGCGCGGCGCGCGCGCGGGCAGGAACGTGAGCACGCCGGCGAGCGCGAATGCGCCGATCGGCACGTTGATGAAGAACACCCAGCGCCAGTTGTAGCTGTCGGTCAGCCAGCCGCCGAGCGTCGGCCCGAGAATCGGCCCGACCATCACGCCCATCCCCCAGATCGCCATCGCCTGGCCCTGCTTCTCGCGCGGGTTGATGTCGAGCAGGATCGACTGCGACAGCGGTACGAGCGCGGCGCCGAACACGCCCTGCAGCAGCCGCGACGCGACGATCTGCACGAGCGATTCGGACAGCCCGCACAGCGCGGACGCGAGCGTGAAGCCGGCAATCGAGATCGTCAGCAGCCGCTTGACGCTCAGCCGGTCGGACAGCCAGCCGGTGAGCGGCGTCGCAATCGCGGCGGCGACGATGTACGAGGTCAGCACCCACGTGATCTCGTCCTGCGACGCGGACAAACTGCCCTGCATATGCGGCAGCGCGACGTTTGCGATCGTGCTGTCGAGCGTCTGGATCAGCGTCGCGAGCATGATCGACAGCGTCAGCATCGGGCGGTTCAGGGCGGGAGGCGAGGCAACGTCGGCGTGAGCGGGGCTCAAGGGATGTCTCCGTGGGGCCGGCACCGCGTCGGCAAACGGGTGTCGTGCGAATAATGAGTGTGCTTATTATATCTGGACTCATATCCGGGCCGGTTCACTGCGGCGACTTTCGGCTCGACCCTATAATTCGCGGATGGACAAGACTTACGAGAACCGGATCGGCTATCTGATCGCCGACGTCTCCCGGCTGTACGGGCGCCTGTATGACCGGCGCGCGAAGCAGCTCGGGGTGACCCGTGCGCAGAGCCGCGTGCTCGCGTATCTGACGTGGAAGGGAGAGATGAACCAGGCGCGGCTCGCCGAATGGCTGGAGATCGCGCCGATCTCGCTGACGCGCCTGCTCGACCGGATGGAGAGCTGCGGCTGGATCGAGCGCGTCGCGAACGACGATGACCGGCGCGCGTTCGTGATCCGCCTGACGGACAAGTCGCGCGAGATCTTTCCGCAGATGCTCGAAGTGGGCGATACGGTCGCCGAGGATGGCCTGCGCGGCCTGACGAGTGACGAAAGCGACACGCTGATCCGCCTGCTCGGGCGGGTCCGCCACAATCTCATCGACAGCAGCGGGGACTGAGCCGCGCGAGTGGGCGGACTCGCTTGACTCTCGACTACGGCGCGGCGCTCAAGTCGCCGGCGGACCTGGAGAAGCGCAGGAAGCGGGCCGCCGACATGCGAGCCGCGCGTCGCATCACGGCACGAGCGCCCGCACCACGACCGCCGCCAGATAAAGCCCGACCCCGTACGACAGGTGCGAGACGATGCTGCGGCGGCGCGCGACGGTCGGCTGCGGCGTGCGCGCCGCGGCAATCCCGAAACCGAACGCCGGCTGCATCACGAAGAACGGCGCGACCACGCTGCCGATGCCTGCGACCAGCGCGGGCACGGGCGTTGGCGCGTCGAGCCATCCCGTTCCCGCGATCGCGACGGGCAACCCCGCGAACGCGATGCCGATCGCGTAATGCGCAAGCCAGCCGAGCTCGCGTTCGCCACGCACCGGCGACGCCGCGACGATCGTCGCGTGCCGGAACCGGCCTGCCGGCATGTGGCCGAGCCAGCGGCCGACCAGTGCGTAGTCCAGCGACGGAATGCCGAGCACGCGCCGCCGGAACAGCGCCCACAGATCCATCACGAGCGTGCCGCCCGTGCCGATCAGCAGCACGCGCAGCAGGATGTCGGTCGTGCCGCTCATCGCTTGCCTCCGGCGTTGATTGCGTAGTCGGGGCAGGGCGGGCTGGCGTGACAGCAGCAGGCGAGCGCGTTGGCACGGCGCTGGGTTCGGATCGGTTTCATTGCAGCTTCAGCTTGTTTTATCGGGATCGAGCGCCTATCTTGCTACTTCAAGTTCACTTGAGGTCAAGCATGGGCAGTCTGGATATCGGCGAAGTTGCGCGTCACGCGGGGTTGCCTGCTTCGACGCTGCGCTACTACGAGGAGAAGGGGCTGATCGCGTCGAACGGGCGTCGCGGGCTGCGCCGGCAGTATGGCGACGAGGTCCTGCAGCGGCTCGCGCTGATCGCGCTCGGCCGCGAGGCCGGGTTTTCGCTCGACGAGATCGGCGTGATGCTCGGCACGGGCGGCGAGCCCGCGATCGATCGCGCGCGGCTCGACGCGAAGGCCGACGAACTCGATCGCACGATCCGCCGGCTCAGCGCGGTGCGCGACGGCCTGCGGCACGCGGCGGTCTGCCCCGCGCCGAGCCATCTGCAATGTCCGTCGTTCCGCAAGCTGCTGCGCATCGCCGAACATCGCAGCGGGGTGCGGAGAACGAAACCGGCCGCCGGAGACGCACAATAGCGCGGTGAGCGGTCCGCCGTGCGGTGGTTTCGTCCGATCGCTTTTCGACCCGAGGGGGCGCCATGAGCTTGCCGATCGCGTGGGTGCTGTTCGACATGGAAGGGGTGTTGACGCACTACGATCGCGCGGCGCGGGTCGCGCGCCTCGCGGCGCTCACGGGCCGGCCGCCGGAGTTGATCCGCCACGCAATCTGGGAGTCCGGCCTCGAAGCACGCGCCGATGCCGGCGAGATCACGCCGGATGCGTACCTGGACGCGCTGGGCGACAGGCTCGGCTGCCATGTGAGCCGCGACACGTGGCTCGATTCGCGCCACGCATCGATCACGCCGAACGCCGAGACGCTCGCGCTCGCCGAGCAAGTGGCCGAGCGGCACCCGATCGCGGTGCTGACGAACAACAGCCGCCTCGTCACCGATCATCTCGACTATCTGAACCCGCCGGTCGCACGCCTGTTCGGCGCGCACGTGTACGCGTCCGCGTCGTTCGGCGCGGTCAAGCCGGCTGCGCAGGCGTATCTCGGCTGTGTCGGGCAGCTCGGCGCGCGGCCGGACGCGACGCTGTTCATCGACGACACCGACGCGAACGTCGCCGGCGCGCTCGACGCGGGGCTGCTCGGCTATCGCTTCGTCGACGCGCGGTCGCTCGCGGACGCGCTGCGGGCGCGCGGCCTGATCTAGCCGGGCGCGGCACCGGGCGGCCGCGCGATGCACGAACGGCACCGCGTCAGCCGATCACCGCGCGCCTGACACAGCGCAGCGCCGCTTCGAGCGCGTCCATTGAAATCGAGCCGAGCGCGACGCGCAGCGCCTGTGGCGCGCTCGCGGTCGTCGCGAACGGCTCGGCCGTCGTCACGAGCACGCGCTCCCGCTCGAGCGCGGCCGCGACGTCGTCGGCGCGCAGATGGTCGGGCAGCATGAGCCATACGTAATACGACGACGGATGCGCGAGCAGCGTGGCGCCGTCCAGCACCCGCCGCGCGAGCTTCTGCCGGCGCCGCGCGTCGCGGCGCTTCTGTTCCTCGAGCGTATCGACGACACCCTGGTCGATCCACTGGCAGGCGAGCGCGACCGTCAGCGACGGTGTGTTCCACGTCGACACGCGGATCGCGCGTTCGAGCGCAGGCACCCAGCGCGGCGGCGCGGCGACGAAGCCGAGCCGCAGGCCGGACGCGACGCTCTTCGACAGGCCCGATACGTACAGCGTGCGCTCCGGCGCGTGCGTGAACACCGGCTTCGGCGCGGGCTCCGCGAGGAACGCATACGCGCCGTCCTCGATGATCAGCAAATCGTGGCGTTCCGCCAGCGCCGCGAGCCGGACGCGGTCCGGCTCGTCCATCACGGTGCCGAGCGGATTGTGCAGCGTCGGCATCGTATAGACGGCCCGCACGGGGCGCTTGCGGCACAGCGTCTCGAGCCGGTCGAGATCCATGCCGCCGCCTGCGCGCATCGGCAGCGGCGCGAGCTCGAGCCGGTGCGCGTGGGCGAGCGCCTTCATGCCCGGATAGGTCAGCGCGTCGATCGCGACGACGTCGCCCGGCTGCAGCAGCGCCATCGCGCCGACCGCGAGACCCTGCTGCGCGCCGTTGACGATCAGCACCTGCTCGCCAGGCACGCGGATGCCGCGGTTCCGAAGATGGCGCGCGATGGCCTGTCTTTCGTGCGGCCGCCCGCCTTGCGGCGCCGAATGCAGCAGCGCGTCGAGATCGCCCGCTGCGGCGAGCGCGCGCAGCCCGTTGCGCAGCAGCTCGACCTGTCCGGGCAGCGACGGATAGTTGAAAGTCAGGTCGATCATGCCGGCGCGGGCCGGATGCTGTTCGAAACCGAGGCCGCGCGGCAGCGACGTGTCGCGGACGAACGTGCCGCGCCCGGTCTCGCCGACGACGAGGCCGACCGCCTCGAGTTCCGCATAGACGCGCGCGGCTGTCGCGAGCGCGATGCCGTGCTGCTGCATCAGCGCGCGCACGGTCGGCAGCTGGGCGCCGGGCGCAAGCCGGCCCGCGCGGATTTGCGCGGCGAAGTCGTCGACGATCGGTTGATAACGGGGTTCGCGCATCGTTTGTATCTGGAACAATTCTTTGTTTGTATCGAACAGGAAGATTACGCTGCCGGCATCGCTCACGCAAACCTTCATATCCATGATCGCACTGACGACGCTCTCGATCTTTTCCGCGGCGGTGCTGCTGCTGTTGCTGTCGCCGGGGCCGAACATGACGTTCGTGCTCGCGCACGGCGTCACGTACGGCCTGCGCGGCGGCGCGGCGGCCGCGCTCGGCATCGGCGTCGCGGACCTCGTGCTGACGGCGTTGACGGCCACCGGCATCACGGCGGCCGTCAACGCGTGGCCGCCTTCGTTCGACGTGATCCGGTATGCGGGCGCCGCGTACCTGCTGTGGATGGCGTTCAACGCGCTGCGGCGGCCGGGGCGCCTCGGCATCGCGGGCGCACCGCAGCGATCGCTGGCGTCGGTCGTGTGGCGGGCGATGCTGAACAGTCTGCTGAATCCGAAGGCGCTGCTGTTCTTCGTCGTGTTCCTGCCGCAATTCGTCGAGCCACGCCACGGCGCGGTCACGATGCAGCTGATCGAACTCGGCTGCGTGCTGACCGCGATCAGCACGGTGTTCCACCTGCTGCTGGGCGCGGCGGGCGGCACGGTGCAGCGCCTGATGTCGCGTCATGCGCGCGCCGCGACGATCCAGTCGCGCGGGCTGGCCGCGGTGCTCGTGCTGCTCGCGGTGCGGCTGGCGGTCATGTCGCGGCCAATCTGAGCAGGGCGCCCAAGCGGAAATCACCAAGCGGAACCATAAGGAAACCGAATGTATATTGCAGCATTCATTTACCGGCCAGGCGAGATCGACGATACGTTTCGTGAACTGAGCGCGACGATCGACGCGGTCGCTGCGAGCCTGCCGGGGTTCGCGGGCGCGGAGTCGTGGCGCTCGGCTGACGGGGAGCTGGTCAACGCGTCGTATTACTGGCATGACGAAGCGTCGTTGCGCGCGTTCGCGACGGACCCGCGGCATCTCGACGCGAAACGCCAGTATCGCCAGTGGTACGGCGGCTATCACGTGGTCGTGTCGAAGGTCGAGCGTGCGTATGGCGACGGTGCGTTTCCGCATATCGTTGCCGATACGCGCAGGGCCGGCCGGCGGCACGGCGACGCGGGCCCCACGGCCACGCCGGCAGCGCCGGACACAGGGTCACCGGTGCCCGCGCGCTGACACGCGCATCAGCCGGCGTCGTAATACGCGCGGCACTCCATTTCGCGGCCGCGCACGACCCGCTTGCCGACCAGCGTGCCGTGCGCCTCGGTGACGACGGTGCGCTGGTGTTCCTCGTGCAAATCGTCGTAGAAATACAGCACGACCCAGTCGGTCGTGCGGCCGAGTTCGTGCGCGCGCCCGGTGTTCGAGAACAGCGCCGTGAAATGCCAGCCGCCTCGCGTCTCGTGCATCACGGGCAGCCACGCAACGCCTTCCGGGTTCAGGCGCTTCGGCGCGATCGTCGGCAGCTTGCCGGCCAGGGCCCGTGCGCGATAGAGGCGGTCGATGTGGAGCAGCAGTTCGACGGGGGGCTCGGTGCCGAGGCTGTCGCGATGCGTGTGGTCGTGCCACTGCCGGCGTCGGCTCAGCACGTCGTCGAGCGCTGCGCGAATTCCGGCCGCCCGGCGCGGGCCGACGCCCGCGACCGTTTCGAGCCGGCCGCTGCGCGCTGCGATCTCGAGATCCTCGAGCGTATCGATGTGCAGCGTATCGTGAATGCGCATCGCGAGTTCGCGGCCGATGCCGGGCACCGACTCGAACGGGGAAGCCGGCTCGATTTCGCCGCGCAAGCGGTCGAGCTGGCGCCAGTGCCCCGTGATTAGCAGTTCCGCGATCGCTTGCGCGATGCCCGTGCCGATATGCGGCAGCGCGTCGAGCGCGTCGAGGCCGCCCGCGTCGAACAAGGTCCGAACGCTTTCGTCGAGGCTGTCGACGGTGTCGGCCGCGGCGCGATACGCACCTGCCCGATATGGATTTGCGCCCTGATCCGCAAGGCGCTGCGACGCCTCGCGCAGGCAAGTCGCGATCTGCCGGTTTTCCTCGTGCGTTGGTCGGGCGGTCGTCAGCATGCCGGAATGCAGATGAGCGCTAGTGGAAGAGACGCGACGTGCGGTGCGCCGGTCTGGCCTCCGGCCATTGTCCCGGCGGCCGGTCGTGGAAAATTGATGCGTATCAAACGCAAACGTTGCACATGTTCTTGCCCCGAAATATATGCGGGCGTTCCCGATCGGCGCCGCTCGGCGTTACGCTGTGTGCGGGATCCGACGCAGGAGGGCGGTGATGAACGACACGCGCGGCGCGCGGCCGCCGGCCTGCGCGCGACTGTTCCTGTGCGGCGACGTGATGACGGGGCGCGGCATCGACCAGATCCTGCCGCATCCGGGCGATCCGCGCCTGTTCGAGCCGGTGTGCGGTTCGGCGCGCGACTATGTGCGGCTCGCCGAACAGGAAAACGGCCGGCTGCCCGCGCATCGCGACGATGCGTACCCGTGGGGCGACGCGCTCGCCGAGCTCGAGCGCGTGCGGCCCGACGCGCGGATCATCAATCTCGAGACGGCCGTGACCACGAGCGACGACCGCTGGCCCGGCAAGTCGGTGCTGTACCGGATGCACCCCGGCAACGTCGGCTGCCTGTTGCGCGCGCAGGTCGACTGCTGCGTGCTCGCGAACAACCACACGCTGGACTGGGGCCGCGCGGGCCTCGACGAGACCTGCGCGACGCTCGCGCGCGCCGGCATCGCAATGGCGGGTGCCGGGCGCGATGCGGCGCAGGCCGCCGCACCGGCGATCGTCGAATGCGCAGGCGGTGCGCGGGTGCGGGTTGAAGCGTTCGTGACGGCGAGCGCCGGGGCGCTCGCCGGATGGGCGG
>NZ_JAAGPL010000104.1:0-30430 GCF_017104785.1 Burkholderia sp. Ac-20353
GTCGCCGTCGCCGCGCAGCTGCCGGGCGGCGAGCCGCAGCCGCTTGGCGAGCGCGGCGCCGGCGAGGCGGCGCGGCGACGGCGCGATCAGCAGATGGACGACGATCGCGATGCCGACCGGAATCGCGATCACCAGCCACACATAGAGCAGCGCACGCGTCGCGGCTTCGCCGACCGGCGCGAGGCCGAGTTCGTCGAGCCCGTAGCCGACGATCATCGCGAGGATCGCGCCGATCGGGCGCAGCTTGCTCGCGGACGTCAGGTAGAGCAGCCCGACTGACAGCACGGCCATGCACGCGACGCGCAGTACCGGATAGTCGATGCTGAACAGCGCGACGCCGAGCACGAGCCCGATCACGATGGTGATGACCAGCAGCAGCGCGGTGGCGAGCACGACGCTCGTCACGCGGTCCGGCCGGATCAGGAAGAACACGACGTACGCGGAAAGCGCGGCTTCGGGCGTGCCGTACGCGCTCGTCACGAGCGCGGTCAGCGCGCAGATCAGCGCGACCCGCGTGGCGATGGCCGCGCGGCCCGGGAACGGCGCGAGCAGTCGCAGGATCTCGCGCGGGCCGGGCGCCCGGATGTCGTCAGCGGCAGGCCGTGCCATGGCGGATCTCGACGATCGCGCTCGCGCCGACGCGCACGAGCTTGCCGTCGGGCTCGTCGAGCTTCACGCGCACCGGGAAGCGCTGCGCGACATGCACCCAGTTCACCGAACGCTGGACGAGCGGCAGCGTACGCGGGAGATTGATGCGGTCCGTATCCGCGATGCCGGCGCCAATGCCGATCACCTTGCCGGATATCGGCCGGCTGCGGTCGATCATCGAATAGACGGTCGCGCAGTCGCCGACGTCGATATGCGTGAGCGACGTCTCGCGGAAATTGCCGACCGCAAACCATTCGCTCGCCGCGATCAGCGTGAAGATCGACTGGGTCGGCGCGACCGTTTCGCCCGCGAGCACCGACAGGCCCGTCACGAGGCCATCGTGCGGCGCACGCACGACGGTGTCGTCGAGCGCATGCTGCGCGCGGGCGAGCGCGGCTTCGCGCGCATGCAGCGTCGCGATCGCGTCGGCGTCCTCGCCGATCGTCTGCGCGGATGCGCGCTGCTGCTCCTGTGCCTGCTTGAGCGACACGGCCGCGTCGCGCTGCGCGACCTGCGCCTGGTCGAACTGCTGCGCGCTGACGTAGCCCTGCGCGGCGAGCGGCGCGAGCCGCTTCACGCTGCGCGTCGCGAGATCGTAGTTGTGCGCCGCGCGGTTCACCTGCTCGGCGGCGACCGATGCGTTCGAACGTTCGCCGATCAGCGTCTTGCGTCGCGTATCGAGCGCGGCGCGCGCGAGTTCGACGTCGGCCTGCGCCTGCGCGACCGTCAGCCGGTATGGCACGGGATCGATCTCGAACAGCAGGTCGCCTTTCGCGACGCGCTGGTTCTCCTGCACCGCGAGCTTCACGATGCGTCCGCCGACTGGCGACGCGACGTGCACGACATCCGCGTCGATCGACGCGTCGTCGGTCGACGGATAGCCGGTCGTGCGGTAATACGCGTAGCCGAGGGCGGCGATGCCGAGCGCGACGATCGCGAGCGCGATCAGGCGGCCTTTCAGCGACGGGCGGGATTGGCCGGCGAGCTTCATGCGAATGGCCCCGTTCCGGCCAGCCAGACGATCACGGCGACCACGAGCCCGATCGCGGTGCAGACCGCGAGCTGGAACGGCACCGTATCGACCCAGCCGGTCGCGACGAAGATGCGGTGCGCGACGATCGCGCCGACCACGCCGATCACCGCGCTGAAGAGCCACAGCGGGAAGTACGCGCCGAACAGCGCGTACGTGGGTGCGCCGCGCGACGCGCAGCCGGCGAGCGGGACGGCCGGCGCAAGCGTCGCGCAAAGGCGCGCGGGGGCGCACAGTGGGTTGTTTTTCATCACGTGACGGACTCGACGGACAGGTTGGGTCGGAGGGCGGCGCCGGACCGCGCTGCCGGAATGGCCGACCAATTGCCGACTAATGGCTGACCACTGGCTGACCGATAGCTGACCGATAGCTGACCGATAGCTGACCGATAGCTGACCAATGGCAGGCCCCACGTTACGCCGCCGATAATAAATCAGTGCGGTGTCCTCGCCAACCGGGCGGCGCGGTTGATGCACCGTTGCGCATCAAATCGGCTTCAGCGGACACGAATTGTGTGCTCGTCGAGTGACAAAGGATCTCGCGAGACGGCGCGCGGCTCCCCGGTCCGTCGCCGTCGTCGCAGGCGGGATATGTGTACCATCGGGCGTACGGTGCGGGACACGCGGCACGGCGCGCAATGCGCGTGTTCGACGTGTGCTCCGCGGGATCGTGTCGCAACATGGGTGAGCGTTCCATGCGAAGTTTCCTTGTCCGGTTCATTGCGATCGGCTTGCTGTTCCATCTGTATGTCGGGCTGCGGATCGTGCCCGATGCGTTCGCATCGCCGGTCGCGCGCGGCGTCGCGGTGCTCGTGCTGGCGAGCTTCTGCGTGCTGATTCCGGTCGGGATGTTTTCGCGGCGTTTCGACGAGGGCTGGGCCGCGACCGTGTTCGGCTGGGTCGGCGCGATCGTGATGGGCTTCTTCTCGTCGCTGCTCGCGCTGACGTTCCTGCGCGAGTTCGTGCTGCTCGGCGTTCTCGTGTGGCGGCAGCTCGGCCATGCGGACGCCTGGAGCGGCGCGGCTGCGGACAGCGCGCATGCCGTGCTGGTCGGCGCGGTGCTGGTGACGGTCATCGGCTTCGCGAACGCGCGGCGCACCGCAGCGGTCAAGCGCGTGTCGATTCCGGTCGCGGGCCTGCCGGCCGCGCTCGACGGCCTGAAGATCGTGCAGCTCTCCGATATTCACGTGGGGCCGACCATCAAGCGCGGCTACGTCGAACGCATCGTCGGCGCGGTCAACGCGCTCGATGCCGATATCGTCGCGGTGACCGGGGATGTCGTCGACGGTTCGGTCGAACGGCTGCGCGAGCATACGGCGCCGCTCGGGCGCATGAAATCACGACACGGCAGCTTCCTCGTGACGGGTAACCACGAGTATTACGCCGGCGCGCATGCGTGGATTGCCGAGTTCCGCCGGATCGGCCTGAAGGTGCTGCTCAACGAACACGTGGTGGTCGAGCACGACGGCGCGCGGGCGGTGGTGGCCGGCATCACCGACTTCACGGCGGGCGCATTCGACCCGGCGCACCGGAGCGACCCCGTGCGGGCGCTCGCGGGCGCGCCCGGCGACGTCGGCACGAGGATCCTGCTCGCGCACCAGCCGAGGAGCGCGGAGCAGGCGAGCAAGGCCGGGTTTTCCGTGCAGATCTCGGGCCATACGCACGGCGGCCAGTTCCTGCCGTGGCCGCCGTTCGTACGTCTGCAGCAGCCGGTCGTCGCCGGGCTGCGAAAGTTCGGCGATCTGTGGGTTTATACGAGCCGCGGAACCGGGTACTGGGGGCCGCCGAACCGTTTCGGCGTGCCGTCGGAGATCACGCTGATCCGCCTGACGCAGGGCCGGTAGGCCGCGCCCCACGCGCCCGTCATGCGATGCGGGCGATGTCGTCGAAGTCGAAGCGCGGGCTGCGCGGGAACAGCCCCGCCGGATCGCCGTAGCCGAGATTCACGAGGAAATTGCTCTTGACTGTCGTGCCGGCGAAGAACGCCGCGTCGACCGCCGCGCTGTCGAAGCCAGACATCGGGCCGGCGTCGAGGCCGAGCGCGCGGGCGGCCATGATCAGGTACGCGCCCTGCAGCGACGAGTTGCGGAACGCGGTCGCCTGGATCAGCGCGTCGTTGCCGGCGAACCAGCTGCGGGCGTCCGCGTGCGGGAACAGCCGCGGCAGGTGCTCGTAGAACGCCATGTCCATGCCGACGATCACCGTGACCGGCGCGGCCATCGTCTTCGCGAGGTTGCCTTCGGACAGCGCCGGCTTCAGGCGGGCTTTCGCCTCCGGCGACTTGACGAACACGAAGCGTGCGGGGCTCGAGTTCGCGGACGTCGGGCCGAACTTCGCGACGTCGATCAGCCGATGGAGCAGCGCGTCGTCGACGGGCTTGTCCTGCCACGCGTTGTGCGTGCGCGCGCTCAGGAATAGCTGGTCGAGAGCGGAATCGGAAAGCGTCATGTTGGGATCCGGAAAGAAATGCGGCCGGGTCGCGCCGGCCGGCTGAATGCGAAAAAGGAGGTGGCGCCGCGACGGCGCGCGGTGCGACTGGCCGCGATGATAGCGTGTTGCGGTGCGGTGCGGTGCGGTGCGGTGCGGTGCGGTGCGGCCGCCCGCGTTCCGCGAATGAGCGAGCATGGCAGCCGCGTGCGCGCTTCGCTACCATGCAGGCATGCATCGCATCGCCGATGCGCGTTCCTCGCTTTCCGCCCGACATGTCGACGTTCGACCTCTTTGATGACACCCCCGCGCCCGATGTGGACTGGTTTCCGGACTGGCTCCCGCCGGTGGAAGCCGATCGCATGCTGGCCGCGCTGACCGGCGAGGTCGCGTGGCGCCAGGACGCGATCCGCACGCCGCGCGGACGCATCCCGCTGCCGCGTCTCACCGCGTGGCAGGGCGACCCCGACGCGGTGTACGTGTATTCGGGCATCCGCAACGAGCCCGCGCCGTGGACGCCGGCCGTGCTCGAGCTGAAGCACGCTGTCGAAGCGACCTGCGGCGTGCGCTTCAACAGCGTGCTGCTCAACCGCTACCGCAACGGCCAGGACAGCATGGGCTGGCATGCGGACAACGAGCCGGTGCTCGGCGATACGCCGGTGATCGCGTCGGTGAGCCTCGGCGCGATGCGCGTGTTCGACCTGCGGCACCGTGCGACCGGTGTCACGCACGCGTACCGGCTGACGCACGGCAGCCTGCTCGTGATGCGCGGGCGGACCCAGGCCGAGTGGCAGCATCGCGTGCCGAAAGCGCCGGCCGTGCAGGGCGAGCGGATCAACCTGACGTTCCGCCACGTCTACGCGTGACGCGCGCCTGATCGCGGTGCGCGATGGTGCGCGCACCGGCGCGGCACCCGATCCGGCACCGGAGATCCCCACGGTCGACTGAGACAATATATCGACACCGCCATTCCGATAGCCGAGTGGAATCACTGATGGTGCGTTGCAACAATTCTCGGCTAGACTCACGCTTGGGCCGGTGTCTGTCGACGGACGCCGGGATGATGACATCGCATGCGCGCGGAATCGGCAAACACCGAAAGGCGGGCGGCGGGAGAAATTGGCGTGACCCGACTTCATGAATCGCTCGAACCCTTGCTGCACGTCTTCGAACAAGACGGCGCATGGCAATGGGCGCTGACCGTGAAGCGCACGGCGGGTGTTGGCGTGAAAGTGGTCGCGTTCAGCCAGGACGGTTTCCATCGGCAGGCAGACGCCCGGGAAGCCGGCGAGCGCGCGCTCGCGTCGTTCGGCGGCCCGGTGACCGTCTGAGAATGCCGGCGGCCGCGCGCAGGCATGGCGCATCGCCGTCTATCGCTGATATCCTCTCAATTGTGTGTGGCTATTCGCCAGGTCGTGGCGGCGTGCCGATCGTCCCGGCCGTGTTCGCTCGACCGTACGCGCGGGTGCGAACCGGCGCTTGGGGTGAGGTAGCATGAGTGAATGTCCACGACGAGCAATGGCCTGTCCTTGGTGATCGATTTCTTTCCGTCCATGTCCACATGGCCAAAACAACGATGAGCGGCGCGACCAAACCGCCCGCCGCGCCGGCGCGTCAAGCCGGCCGTGCGGCCGGCGCAGTCGATGCGCCGGAACCTGCCGCTGCCGGCGACGACGAAGCCGCCGGCGGCGCGTCGTCCTATCTCGTGCCGGGCCTCGAGCGCGGCCTGCGAATTCTTGCGGAGTTTTCCGCGCGCGAACCGGTGCTCGGCGCGCCCGAACTGTCGAAACGCATCGGCATTCCGCGCACGACCACCTTCCGTCTGCTGCAGACGCTCGAAGCGCTCGGCTTCCTCGAACGCGTGAACGGCGACCGCCATTTCCGGCTTGGCGTCGGCGTACTGCGGCTCGGCTTCGAATACCTGAGCTCGCTCGAGCTGACGGATCTCGGCACGCCCGTGCTCGAACGGCTGCGCGACGCGACGGGTCTCTCGACGCATCTGCTGATCCGCGACCAGCGCGACGTCGTGTTCGTCGCGAAGGCGCAAAGCAATGCGTCGATGTTCGGCTCGGTCAAGGTGCATGTCGGCACGCGGCTGCCCGCGCACGCGACCGTGCACGGCCATGTGCTGATGGGCGACCTCACGCGCGACGCGTTGCGCCACCTGTATCCGGAAAAACGTCTCGAGCAGTTCACCGAGCGCACGCCGGGCACCGTCGACGAACTGTACGAGCGCGTGCGCCACTATGCGCGGCTCGGCTATGCGGTCAGCGAGGCTGCGTTCGAAACGGGCATCTCGGCCGTGACCGCGCCCGTGCGCGATCATTCGGGGTCGATCGTTGCGGCGATCACCGCGACGGTGCCGCGCTCGGAGATCGGCGAGGCCCGCGAGAAGGAGCGCCTCGTCGAGGCCGTGTGCGGTGCGGCGGTCGATCTGTCGCAGCGCCTCAACTATCGTCCGCTCGAAAGCGATCCGACGTTCGCGCATGCGCGCCACAAGGTCGCGATGTTCTGATGACGCCGGCAGGCTGCGAACGCGGTCATGGATGAAGAAGGAGCGGCCCGCGGGCCGCTCTTTTCGTTTCGGCACAGGCGCGTTTCGCACGGCCCGCTGCCGTGCCGTCAGAACGAGTGATGAATCCCCGCCAGCACGACGACCTGGTTCGCGGTGCTCGACACGCCGGCCGTAAAGAACGACGCATGGGCGCCGCCCGACGCGTGCTCGTACAGCACGTTCGCGTAGAGCTGCGTGCGCTTCGACAGCGCGTAGATGTCGCCCAGCTCGAACTGCGTCCAGCGCTTGCCCGACAGCGTCGACGTTGCCGCGCCGCCCGCGATCGTGTTGAACGCGCTGGTGCGGTAGTTCACGCCCGCGTCGTAGCTCTGGAACGTATCCGAAAAGCCGTTCGACTGCATCTTGGTGCGCGTGTAGAGCCCGTGCACGAGGAAATCGCCGAACTGGTACGACGCGCCCGCGCCGATGTTCTCGACCTTGCTCGCGAGATAGCCGTTCGCGGTGTTCTGCCCCTGGAAGGTCGTGATCCCGGTCTGGCTGATCAGCACCGAGCGGTCGTGCTCGTTCGAGTAGACGGCCGACGCCTTGAACGGCCCGTTCGCGTAGTTCAGCGCGACGCCGACCGATTTGCCGGTCGAGAAGTTCGTCGTGTTGCCGAGCGCCAGCATCGCCGCGGCCGAGAAGCCCGCGAAGCTCGGCGAACGATATTTGACCGCGTTGTTGTACGGCACGTTGCCGGTTGCCGCGAGGGCGTCGATGTTGCCCGGATGGAACGCATACCAGCTCTGCGCGAGGTACGCGGTGCTGAGCGGGTCGAGGTAGTCGAACGATAGCGGCGTCTGGCGGCCGAGCGTCAGCGTGCCGTAGCGGTCCGAGCTGAGGCCGACCCACGCGGCGCGGTTCCAGATCGTGTTGGCGGTCGCGAACTGGCCGTTGTTCGTATAGAAACCGTTCTCGAGCTGGAAGATCGCCGCGAGGCCGCCGCCCAGGTCTTCCTTGCCCTTCAGGCCCCAGCGATCGGGTTGCGTATTGCCCTGGATCATTGCCCACTTGGCGTGGCCGCCAACGTTGTTCACATACGCGACGCCCGCGTCCATGCTGCCGTACAGCGTCACGCTGCTCTGCGCCCACGCGCCCGACACGGCGCCGATGCCGACGACCGCTGCTGCTACCGCTTGCTTGACCATTGGATCTCCTTCCTGAGTCTCACTCGAATGAAAACGTGCGCCGTGCCGGTGCGCGAAATGGACGACCTGCCGGCTGCGCGCATCTTCACTGCTAATCGGGCATTTTAATGTTCCATACACGGAACAATGTGCCTCTGGTGGAATGAAGTATAGGGTGCCGTGAAGCGCGGAAAAAAATAAATTTTTCGGGTCAAAGCACGACGCATCCCGTGCGCAACGCTCGGGTGCGGGCGGCTCAAAAAGGGCATAAGTACACGTCATATAAGAAGAAATCTCAATATTAAGGATGGCCGAGGACGATCGCCGACCACGCGGTCAGTGTTTTCCCTAGGACATGCAGCTTTTTGTTTTTCTCCCGGAAAGTCGCTCCTATAATCACCATCCATAAACCGTTGTTCCTGATATGGAACAAACCGAGAGTCGATCAGAAGGAAGGGTGTGAGATGTCTGAACAATGGATTTGCGCCGGGCACGCCGGCGCGCTGTCGGAAGACACGCCGATCGAGTTCAAGCGGACCGACGGCGTCGAGATCGGGATCTACCGCGTCGGCGACGAGGTGTACGCGCTCGAGAACGTGTGCCCGCATGCGTACGCGCTGCTGACGCAGGGCTTCGTCGACGACGGCACGGTCGAGTGCCCGTTGCACGAAGCGGTGTTCGACATCAGGACGGGCCAGTGCCTGAAGGGGCCGGGCGGCCGCGCGCTGAAGCAGTACGCGGTGCGCCTTGCCGGCGAGGAAATCCAGATCAAGGTGGAATGACATGAAAGAAGCGACCGTGAACTTCAATCCCTTCCTGAAGCCGTGGATGGCGCCGCAGCCGAACAACGTCGCGGGCAAGGGGCAGATCGAGATCCCGGGGCAGGTCGAGAACCGCATCTGGCAGAACCGCAAAGCCGAGCCGACCCGGTACGAGAACGATCTCGGCGACGCGCTCGAACGTGTGTTCGAGGCCGGCGCGACCGAGCTGGACGACGTCGTCGCGGGCCTGAACCGCATCGGCTTCCGCGCACCGGACGGCGCGCCGTGGACCGCCGAGCGCTTCTGCGCGGAAATGGCCGCGCTCGCGGAATGACCGCACGCCCCGCCGACCCGACAACCGCATCCGGAGCACATTGATGACGTCCCCCGCACAACACGAATCCCACCTCGACCCGGTCCGTGCCTACCTGGACCGCGGCATCAAGAATTACTGGTATCCCGTCGCGCCGAGCTGGCAGGTGTCGAACGCGCCCGTCGGCCTCACGCGCCTGTCCGAGCAGATCGTGCTGTGGCGCGACCAGGACGGCAAGGTCCACGCGCTCGAGGATCGCTGCCCGCACCGCGGCGCGCGCCTGTCGCTCGGCTGGAACCTCGGCGGCAACCTCGCGTGCTGGTATCACGGCGTCGAAGTCGATGGGTCGGGCACGGTCAACAAGGTGCCGGCCGTCGCGAACTGTCCGCTCGAAGGGATGAAGTGCGTGAAGTCGTATCCGGTCGAAGAGAAGGCCGGCGCGATCTTCCTGTGGTTCGGCGACGAAGCGCACGGCGAGCCGGCGCCGCTGAACCTGCCGGAAGAACTGGTCGCCGACGAATTCGCGCATTTCCTCTGCGTGTCGAACTGGAAGTGCAATTACCAGTACGCGATCGACAACGTGATGGACCCGATGCACGGCGCGTACCTGCACGCGACGTCGCACTCGATGGCCGAAGGCGACAAGCAGGCCGACATGCGCGTGCGCAAGACGGAAACGGGCCTGATGTTCGAGAAGGTCGGCCAGCGCGACGTGAACTTCGACTGGGTCGAACTCGGCGAGACCGGCTGCCTGTGGATGCGCCTCGCGATTCCGTACAAGCAGAAGTTCGGCCCGGGCGGCAACTTCGGGATCATCGGCTTCGCGACGCCGGTCGACGATGACCACTGCCAGGTCTATTTCTGGCGTACCCGCAAGGTCAGCGGCTGGCAGCGCGACGTGTGGCGCTTCATGTATCGCAACCGCCTCGAAGGTCTGCACTGGGACGTGCTCGAGCAGGACCGCTACGTGCTCGAAAGCCTCGCGCCGAATGCGCGCGACCACGAATACCTGTACCAGCACGACGTCGGCATCACGCGCGTGCGCCGGATGCTGCGCCAGCGCGCGCAGGAGCATCTGTCCGCGCTCGACGCGCATCGCGCGGCGCAACCGGCCGCGTCGGAGTCCGCTCATGGCTGAGCAAGCTCCGGTGGTGTCGCTCGCCGGCCGGCGCGTGCTCGTCACGGGCGGCGCGCGCGGTCTCGGCGCGGCATTCGTGAAGGCGCTCGTCGCTGCCGGCGCGCAGGTCGCGTTCGGCGACGTGCTGGCCGACGAAGGCCGCGCGCTTGCCGCGCAGCTTGCCGAGCAGGGCCACGCCGCGTATTTCTTCGCGCTCGACCTTGCCGATCCGGCGAGCGTCCACGCGTTCGTCGCGCAAGGCGCGGCGGCGCTCGGCGGTATCGACGGCCTGATCAACAACGCAGCGATCACGAACTCGGGCGGCCGGCTGTCGACGGAACTCGACGTCGCCACCTGGGACGCGGTGATGAACGTCAACGTGCGCGGCCTGTGGCTCGCGAGCAATGCGGCGCTGCCTTACCTGACCCGCTCGGGGTGCGGCGCGATCGTGAACCTCGCATCGGACACCGCGCTGTGGGGCGCGCCGAAGCTGCTCGCATACATCGCGAGCAAGGGCGCGGTGATCGCGATGACACACGCGCAGGCCCGCGAATTCGGCGCGCACGGCGTGACGGTCAACGCGATCGCGCCGGGCCTCACCGAAGTCGAGGCGACGGCCTATGTGCCGGCCGACCGCCACGCGTACTACCTGCAGGGCCGCGCGCTGACGCGCCCGCAGGTGCCCGACGACGTGACGGGCCCCGTGCTGTTCCTGCTGTCCGACGCCGCGCGCTTCGTGACGGGTCAACTGCTGCCGGTCAACGGCGGCTTCGTAATGAACTGATGGTTTCCATGCTCAAGGAGATGACGATGGCGGACGCCGATATCGAACGCAAGTCGTGGGATCAACCGGAAAGCGCGAGCTTTGCCGACTGGATGGAAGGGCGTGTCGCGCGCTATGCGACGCGGCGCTACGACTGGGACGCGCTGAAGTTCCAGGCCGACTACGACCCGCAGTATCGCCGTGCGCAGATGCGTTACGTCGGCACCGGCGGCACGGGTGTCGCGAAGGACGTCAACACGGTGCCGGCCGGCAACTTCACGTTCTCGACGATGGTGATCCCGGCCGGCAACATCGGCCCGAGTCACATCCACATCGACGTCGAGGAAATCTTCTTCGTGCTGCGCGGCAAGATGAAGGTGATCTGCGAGCGCGACGGCGAGACCTGGGAAGCGATCCTCGGCGAGCGCGACCTGATTTCGGTGCCGCCGGGCGTGTACCGCACGGAGATCAACATTGGCGAGGAAGATGCGCTGATGTGCGTGATGCTCGGTTCGCCGAAGCCGATCACGCCGACGTATCCGCCGGATTCGCCGCTCGCGAAGATCAAGCGCTGAGACGGAGCAGGTGAAGCGATGAGTGTCATCGACAAACGTGAACGCGAGCGCGTCGCCGCCTTCGCGACGCTGCTCGAGCGGTTTCCCGAGCAACGCTGCGCGGCCGGCGCGGCGGGCACGATCGGCTACCGCGAGGCCGGCGCGCAGCATGCGGGCCGCACGCACCCTGTCGTGCTGCTGCACGGGATCGGCTCGGGCGCCGCGTCGTGGGTGCGCCAGCTCGATGCGCTCGGCGCTTCGCGGCGCGTGCTCGCGTGGGATGCGCCCGGCTACGGCGCATCGACGCCCGTGCACGGCGAGTCGCCGGCCGTTGCCGATTACGCGGCGTCGCTGCGTGCGTGGCTCGACGCGCTCGGTATCGAACGCTGCGTGCTGGTCGGCCATTCGCTCGGCGCGATCATCGCGGGCGGCTTCGCCCGCGTGTTGCCGGAGCGGATCGCGGGGCTGCTGCTGATCTCGCCCGCGGGCGGCTACGGCAGCGCACCGGTCGAGACGCGCGAGTCGCGCCGCGACGCACGGCTCGCGATGCTCGCGGACCTCGGTCCGGCCGGGCTCGCGGAACAGCGCAGCGGCAACATGGTGTCCGGCTTCGCGAGCGAGGACGCGCGCGCATGGGTGCGCTGGAACATGGCGCGCATCGTGCCGGCCGGCTACGCACAGGCGACGCATCTGCTCGCGAATGCCGATCTCGCATCCGACCTTGCGGGCTATCGCGGCCGCACGGCGGTTGCCGTCGGCGCGAACGACGCGATCACGCCGCCCGCCGCGTGCGAACGGATTGCCGCAGCCGTGCATGTCGGGCTGCAGGTGATTCCGCAGGCCGGGCATGCGGGCTATGTCGAGGCGCCGGCGGTCTACACCGCACTGATCGAGACGTTTTGTCGTCAGTGCGACCAGCAGCGGGGACTGGCATGAGCGAACCGCTGATGAACGAAACCGAAGCCGCGAAGAGCGAAGCGAACTACGTGGTGCCGGGCCTCGAGCGCGGGCTGCGGATTCTCGCCGAGTTCTCGCCGCGCGAACCCGTGCTCGGCGCGCCGGAGCTGTCAAAGCGGCTCGGCATTCCGCGCACGACGGTGTTCCGCCTGCTGCAGACGCTCGAATCGCTCGGCTTCCTCGAGCGCGCGGACAAGGATCGCAACTACAAGCTCGGCATCGCGGTGCTGCGGCTCGGTTTCGAATACCTGAGTTCGCTCGAACTGACCGATCTCGGCCTGCCGGTGATCGAGAGCCTGCGCGAAGCGACCGGGTTCACGACGCACATCGTGATCCGCGACGGCCGCGACGTCGTGTTCGTCGCGAAGGCGCAGAGCCAGTCGCCCGTGTTCAGTTCGATCCGGGTGAACGTCGGCACGCGGCTGCCCGCACATGCGACGACGCACGGCCACGTGCTGATGGGCGACCTGTCGCTGAAGGAACTGCGCGCACTGTATCCGGAAGGCACGCTGAACCGGATGACGAACGCGACGCCGGAGACGGTCGATGCGCTGTACGACGTGATCCGCGAGGATGCGCTGCGCGGCTACGGTGTCAGCAACTCGTCGTTCGAGCGCGGGATTTCGGTCGTCACCGCGCCGGTGCGCAACGACACGCAAAGGATCGTCGCGTGCATCACGGTGACGGTGCCGCGCCCGGAGATCGACGCGACGCTGATCGCGGACGGGCTGATCGACAAGGTGCAGCGCGCGGCAGCCGAACTGTCGCGGCGGCTCAACTACCGCTCGGATGACGAGCACACGTTTCTAAAGGCTTTAGGACTCCGATGATTCAGATCGATCTGACCGGGCAGGTTGCGGTGGTGACGGGCGGTTCGTCCGGCATCGGCCTCGCGACGGCCGAACGGTTCCTGCAGGCGGGCGCGTCGGTCGCGATTTGCGGCCGCGACGGTGAGCGTCTCGCGCGCGCCGAAGCGATGCTCGGCGACAAGTATCCGGGCGCGCAACTGCTCGCCGCGCGTTGCAACGTGCTCGACGAAGGCGACGTCGCCGGTTTCGCGCAGGCCGTGTCCGCGCGCTTCGGCCGCACCGACATGCTGATCAACAACGCGGGGCAGGGGCGCGTATCGACGTTCGCCGATACGGCCGACGATGCATGGCGCGAGGAACTCGAGCTGAAGTATTTCAGCATCATCCGACCGACGCGTGCATTCCTGCCGATGCTGCGCGACGCCGACGCGCCGAGCATCACCTGCGTGAACTCGCTGCTCGCGCTGCAGCCGGAGCCGCACATGGTCGCGACATCGTCGGCGCGCGCGGGCGTGCTGAGCCTCGTGAAGTCGCTCGCGAACGAGCTCGCGCCGCAGCGCATCCGCGTGAACTCGATCCTGATCGGCATCGTCGAGTCGGGGCAATGGCGCCGCCGCTACGAAGCGCAGGCGCAGTCCGGCGAAAGCTGGGAGGCCTGGACGGGCGCACTCGCCCGCAACAAGAACATTCCGCTGAACCGCTTCGGCCGGCCCGACGAGGCCGCCTGGGCGCTCTTTTATCTCGCAACGCATCTGTCGTCCTACACGACGGGCAGCCATATCGACGTTTCTGGAGGCTTTGCACGCCATGTCTAACAAAACCACGGTTGGCGAGCTGATTGCCGCCTTTCTCGAGCAGTGCGGCGTGAAGACCGCTTTCGGAGTCATCTCGATCCACAACATGCCGATTCTCGACGCGATCAACTCGCGCGGCAATATCCGCTACGTCGGCGCGCGCGGCGAAGCGGGCGCGGTCAACATGGCCGACGGCCTCGCCCGCGTGTCGGGCGGCCTCGGCGTCGCGTTCACGAGCACCGGCACGGCGGCCGGCAACGCGGCCGGCGCGATGGTCGAGGCGCTGACCGCCGGCACCGCGCTGCTGCACGTCACGGGCCAGATCGAAACGCCGTATCTCGACCAGGATCTCGCCTACATCCACGAAGCGCCGGATCAGCTGACGATGCTGAACGCGATCTCGAAAGCCGCATTCCGCGTGCGCACGGTCGAGACCGTGCTGCCGACGATCCGCGAAGCGGTGCGCATCGCGCAGACCGCGCCGACCGGCCCCGTGTCGGTCGAGATTCCGATCGACATCCAGGCGGCTGAAATCGACTGGCCGGAAGACCTCGCACCCGCGCACGTCGCGATTCGCGAGCACGACGATGCGCGCGTCGCGAAGCTTGCCGACGCGCTCGCGAACAAGCGCCGTCCGCTGCTGTGGCTCGGCGGCGGCGCGCGTCACGCGCGTGCGGAAGTCGAACGCCTCGTGAAGCTCGGCTTTGGCGTCGTGACGAGCGTGCAGGGCCGCGGCGTGCTGCCCGAGGATCATCCGGCGACACTCGGCGCGTTCAACGTGCATGCGGCAGTCGAAGCGTTCTACAAGACCTGCGACGCGCTCGTCGTCGTCGGCTCGCGGCTGCGCGGCAACGAAACGCTGAAGTACAAGCTCGCGCTGCCGCAGCCGCTGTTCCGCGTCGACGCCGATGCGCTGGCCGACAACCGCGGCTATCGCAACGACCTGTTCATCCACGGCGATTCGAAGCGCGTGCTCGCCGAGCTGGCCGACCGCCTCGAAGGGCGCCTGAACGTCGATCCGCAGTTCGCGGCCGATCTCGCGGCTGCACGCGAGCAGGCGGTCGCCGACGTCGCGAAGGGCCTCGGGCCCTACAAGCAGCTCGTCGACACGCTGCAGGCCGCGGTCGGCCGCGATTACAACTGGGTGCGCGACGTGACGATCTCGAACAGCACGTGGGGCAACCGCCTGCTGAAGATCTTCGAGCCGCGCGCGGGCGTGCATGCGCTCGGCGGCGGCATCGGCCAGGGGATGCAGATGGGGATCGGCGCGGCGCTGGCAGGTTCGGCCGCGAAGACGGTCTGCCTCGTCGGCGACGGCGGCCTGATGGTCAACGTCGGCGAACTCGCGACGGCCGTGCAGGAAAACGCGAACGTGATGATCGTGCTGATGAACGACCAGTGCTACGGCGTGATCCGCAACATCCAGGACGCGCACTACGGCGGCCGCCGCTGCTTCGTCGACCTGCACCAGCCGGACTTCGCGCAGTTCTGCGCGAGCCTCGGCCTCACGCACTACCGGATCACGTCGCTCGACCAGGCCGAAGGCGTCGTGCGCGACGGCCTGGCCAAGCAGGGTCCGGTGCTCGTCGAAGTCGACATGCTGTCGGTCGGCTCGTTTGCTTCCGCGTTCGCGGGCCCGCCCGTCAAGAAGGAAGCGCCCGAGGAGCGCCAATATGCGTAATTCGCACGCACACGGGCATGCGCCCGTCGACGTCGCGATGATCGGCTTCGGCGCGATCGGCGCGGCCGTGTACCACGCGGTCGAGCACGATGCGTCGCTGCGCGTCGCGCACGTGATCGTGCCCGAGCACCAGCGCGCAGCGGTGCAGGGCGCGGTCGGCAGCACGGTGGAAGTGGTGTCGTCGGTCGACGCGCTCGCACACCGTCCCGAGTTCGCGCTCGAATGCGCGGGCCACAGCGCGCTCGTCGATCACGTCGTGCCGCTGCTGAAGGCCGGCACCGACTGCGCGGTCGCGTCGATCGGCGCGCTGTCGGATCTCGCGCTGCTCGACGTGCTGTCGCAGGCTGCCGACGAAGGCGACGCGACGCTCACGCTGCTGTCCGGCGCGATCGGCGGCATCGACGCGCTGGCCGCCGCGAAGCAGGGCGGCCTCGACGAAGTGCTGTACGTCGGCCGCAAGCCGCCGCTCGGCTGGCTCGGCACGCCGGCCGAGGAATTGTGCGACCTGCGCGCAATGTCCGAAGAGAAGGTGATCTTCGAAGGCAACGCGCGCGACGCGGCGCGGCTGTACCCGAAGAACGCGAACGTCGCGGCGACGGTTGCGCTCGCGGGGCTCGGCCTCGACCAGACGCACGTGCGCCTGATTGCCGATCCGGCCGTGACGCGCAACGTGCACCGGATCATCGCGCGCGGCGCGTTCGGCGAGATGTCGCTCGAGATGAGCGGCAAGCCGCTGCCCGACAACCCGAAGACTTCCGCACTGACGGCCTTCAGCGCGATCCGTGCACTGCGCAACCGCGCGGCCCGCTGTGTGATCTGAACGGGCGACCCTGGCAACTGAAAGACCCGCCCACGCCGCGGCGAGGGCGGGGCGCAGAGACAGACTTGTGGGACTTGTGAAATGACTCCATTCGATACGAGCCTCGTACCCAACGGCGACATCCTGATCGGCGGCGAGTGGCGGCGCGGCCGTGGCGCGCCTTATGCGAGCCGCTACCCGGCCGACCAGTCGCTGAACATGGAAGTGTCGACAGCGGACGCGGAAGACGCGGCGCAAGCCGTCGTGGCCGCCGACGCCGCCTGGCGTCGCGCCGATTGGGCCGGGCTCAAGCCGCATCAGCGCGCGCAGGTGCTGTACCGCATCGCGGACCTGATCATGCAGCGTCACGAGGCGCTGGCGAACCTGCAGCGTCGCGACAACGGCAAGCCGATCGGCGAGACCCGCGTGCTGGTGGCGAGTGCGGCGAACACGTTCCGCTATTTCGCGGCCTGCCTCGAAACGCTCGACGAAGAACTGACACCGTCGCGCGGTGACTACCTGACGATGAGCGTGTACGAGCCGATCGGCGTGATCGCGGCGATCACGCCGTGGAATTCGCCGATCGCGTCCGACGCGCAGAAGCTCGCGCCGGCGCTCGCAGGCGGCAACGCGGTGGTGCTGAAGCCGGCCGAAGTCACGCCGCTCGTGTCGCTCGCGCTTGCGCGCATCTGCGAGGAAGCCGGCGTGCCGAAGGGGGTGCTGAGCGTGTTGCCGGGCAAGGGTTCGGTGATCGGCGACGTGCTCGTACGTCATCCGCTCGTGAAGAAGGTGTCGTTTACGGGCGGCACCGAAGTGGGCCGCGGCATCGCACGCATCGCGGCGGAAAAGTTGATGCCCGTTTCGCTCGAACTCGGCGGCAAGTCGCCGACGATCGTGTTCGACGACGCGGATCTCGATCATGCGGTGAACGGCGTGCTGTACGGCATCTTCAGCTCGTCGGGCGAGGCCTGCATCGCCGGTTCGCGCCTGTTCGTGCAGCGGTCGATTTACGACACGTTCATCCAGCGACTGGTGGAAGGCGCGCGCAAGCTGCGCGTGGGCGACCCGACGCGGCCCGACACGCAGATGGGGCCGCTCATCACGGCGAAGCATCGCGAGTCGGTGGAGCGCTACGTGGCGCTCGGCCTCGACGAAGGCGGACGTCTGTTGTGCGGCGGCGAGCGGCCGTCGGGCGACGGGCGCGACGACGGTTTCTACTATCAGCCGACGATTCTCGACGGCCTGTCGAACAGCGCGCGTATCTGCCAGGAAGAGATCTTCGGGCCGGTGCTCGTCGCGATGCCGTTCGACGACGAAGCATCGCTGATCGAACAGGCAAACGACAGCGTGTTCGGCCTGGCCGCCGGCATCTGGACACGCGACTACAAGCGCGCGTGGCGCACCGCGCGCGTGCTCGAAACGGGCACCGTGTGGATCAACACGTACAAGCTGTTCTCGATCTCCACGCCGTTCTCGGGCTGGAAGGACAGCGGGATGGGCCGCGAGAAGGGGCGTCTCGGCATCCGCGAGTACATGCAGCAGAAGAGCCTCTACTGGGGCTTGAACGACGCGCCGCTGCCGTGGGCGAACTGAGCGAAGGGGAACGATGCAATGAGCATTTTGGGTATCGAGCAGATCACGTACGGCGTCGACGACCTCGCGACGTGCCGGCGCTTTTTGGCCGACTGGGGCCTGAAGGAAGTCGCCCATGACGAAACGCGTGCGCGCTTCGAGACGATGAACGGCTGCACCGTGCTGGTCGTCAAGGCCGACGATCCGGCGCTGCCGCCCGCGTTCGAGCCGGGCCCGACGCTGCGCGAAGTGACGTGGGGCGTCGCGACGGCCGCGGAACTCGACGCGCTGCGCGGCAAGCTCGCCGATCAGCCGGGTTACTACACGCAGGACGATGCGGTGGGCTGCATCGATCCGAACGGGATGGCGATTCGCATCGAGGTGACGCGCAAGCGTGCGCTCGACGTGAAGGGCTCGCTGTCGAACGTGTGGGGCGAGACGCTGCGCGTCGACACGCCGAGCACGATCTACGAGCGGGCCGAGCCCGTCGAAGTCGGCCACGTCGTGTTCTTCACGAACCAGCTCGACGCGCAGGAGCGTTTCTATCACGAACTGCTCGGCTTCGAGACGTCGGACCGCTATCCGGGCCGTGGCGCATTCATGCGCTGCGCGCCGCACGGCGGCCACCACGACCTGTTCCTGCTCGCGCTGCCAACGGCCAAGCGCGGCCTGAACCACGTCGCATTCACGGTGCGCGACATCCACGAAGTGTTCGGCGGCGGGATGCACATCGACCGCTGCGGCTGGCAGACCCAGCTCGGGCCGGGGCGCCATCCGGTGTCGTCCGCATACTTCTGGTACTTCCAGAATCCGGCCGGCGGCCTGATCGAGTACTACGCGGACGAAGACATGCTGACGCCCGACTGGCAGCCGCGCGAGTTCGAGCCGGGCCCGACCGTGTTCGCCGAGTGGGCGGTCGACGGTGGCCTCGACGGCAACACGCGTCGCCAGAAGAACGTGAAGGCGCCGGAAGGCAAGTTCATGACGGAGCGCAAATCATGACCGACGCAACGAACGAAGCGGCGGCCGGCCATCCGGGGGCCGGCCATCCGGGCGCGGTGCAATCCGTCGTCGTGATCGGCGGCGGCCAGGCCGCCGGCTGGGTGCTGAAGACGCTGCGCGCGGAGGGCTTCGCGGGCCGGCTCGTGATGATCGCCGACGAAGCGCATTTGCCATATGAGCGTCCGCCGCTGTCGAAGGCGGTGCTTGCCGGTGATGCGCACATCGAGACGGTGCGTGTCGTGCACCCGGAGGAATTCGAGTCGCTGAACGTCGAGGCCTGGCAGCCGGAGCGCGCGGCGTCGATCGATCGCGCGCGCCGCATCGTGCGCACCGAGAGCGGCCGCGAGGTCGAATACGATCGCCTCGTGATCGCGACCGGCGGCACGTCGCGCCGCTTGCCGGATTCGCTCGTGAGGACTGCCAACCTGCATTACCTGCGCACGCTCGACGAAGCTGCCGCGCTCGGCGAGAAGCTGCGCGCGAGCCGGCGCGTGCTCGTGGTCGGCGGCGGCTGGATCGGCCTCGAAGTGGCCGCGACCGCGCGCAAGCTCGGCGTGGAAGCGGTCGTGGTCGAAGGCGCGCCGCGGCTGTGCGGGCGTTCGGTGCCGCAGCTCGTGTCCGACTTCCTGCTCGACCTGCATCGCACGAACGGCGTCGACGTGCGGCTCGGCGCGTCGCTCGCGTCGCTGGACGCGCAGCCCGACGATGCGTCCAAGGTGCGCGCGACGCTCGCGGACGGCACGACGATCGATGCCGATTTCGCGGTGGCCGGTATCGGCCTCGCGCTGAACGCGTCGCTCGCGACCGACGCGGGGCTCGCGGTCGACGACGGCATCGTCGTCGACGAATTCGGGATGACGAGCGATCCGGCGGTGTTCGCGTGCGGCGACGTCGCGAACCACCACAACGGCTGGCTCAAGCGCCGCGTGCGGCTCGAATCGTGGGCGAACGCGCAGAACCAGGCGATCGCGGCCGCGAAGGCGGTGCTCGGCGTGCGCGCGCCGTACGCGGAGATTCCGTGGTTCTGGTCCGATCAGTACGACGTGAACCTGCAGATCCTCGGCGATCTGCCGGCCGACGCGCGGCTCATCGTGCGCGGCGAGCTCGCCGAGCGGCGCGCCACGCTGTTTTTCGTGGGCGACGGGCATCTCAGAGGTGTCATCGCCGTCAACAACGCACGCGAACTGAAACTCGCACGCAAGTGGATGAACCAGGGCCGGGCGGTGGACATGGATGCCCTGGCAGACACGACCAAAGCGCTTGCCTGACCAGGCAACGAGACTACGGAGACACCCCGCATGAGCACTTTCGACAACGTCGTGGCCGGTCGGGCCACGATGGAAGCTGCCGCCTCCACGCCCGGCGCGATCATCGCCCGGCTCGAGCGGCTTCCCGCCAACGCGATGCAGATCCGCGCGCGCGTGCTGATCGGTACCGCGACGTTCTTCGACGGCTTCGACGTGATCACGATCGCCGCAACGCTGCCGTTGCTGATTCACAAGTGGGGGCTGTCGCCGAACCAGATCGGCCTGCTGATCGCATCCGGCGCGATCGGCCAGCTGATCGGCGCGTTCCTGTTTCCGGCGCTCGCGGAAAAACATGGCCGCGTGAAGGCGATTGCATGGAGCTCGGCCGTGATCGGCGTGACGAGTCTCGCGTGCGGGTTCGCGCCGACGTTCGAAGTGTTCGTGCTGCTGCGCATCCTGCAGGGGATCGGGCTCGGCGGCGAACTGCCGGTCGCGGCCACCTACATCAACGAGATCACCCGCGCGCATGGCCGCGGCCGCTTCGTGCTTCTGTACGAGATCGTGTTCCCGATCGGCCTGCTCGTGTCGATGGCGCTTGGCGCGTATCTCGTGCCGCGCTTCGGCTGGGAGATCATGTACTTCGTCGGCGGCCTGCCGCTGCTGTTGGCGCTCGTGCTGACGCGCGTCGTGCCGGAATCGCCGCGCTGGCTCGCGTCGCGCGGGCGGCTGCCGGAAGCGGGGCGGGCCGTGAGCACGTTCGAGGCGGCCGTGAAGGGCCCGCTGCCGCCCGTCACCGGGGTTGCCGAGTTCGACGAGATCGTTCGCCAGCACCCGAAGCGCCGCATGTCCGACCTGTTCAGCGCCGCTTACCGGAAGCGCACGATCGCCGTCGCGACGCTGTGGGCGACCTGCGGCTTCATCCAGTACGGGCTGTCGACGTGGCTGCCGACGATCTACAAGAACTTCTATCACGCGCCGCTGCAACTCGCGCTGAACCTCGCGGTGATCGGCTCGGTGATGGGCGTGCTCGGCTCGCTCGCATCCGCGCTGCTGGTCGACAAGCTCGGCCGCAAGCCGGTGATCGTCTGGTCGTTCGTGCTGTGCGCGCTGTCGATGGCGCTCGCAGGCGTCTATCACGCGTCGTCGGTGTACGTCGTCGCGACGTTCTGCTCGCTGTCGCTCGGATTGATGGCGTCGGGGTTCATCACCGCGTACGTGTATACGCCGGAGCAGTATCCGACGAGCATCCGCGCGTCGGGCTGCGGCCTCGGCAGCGCGTGGCTGAAGCTCGCGTCGTTCGTCGCGCCGATGGTGGTGCCGCACGCGATCATCGGCGGCGACCTGAGCCCCGCGTTCTACCTGCTGGGCGTGGTGCCGCTGATCGCGGCCGTGACGGTGCACTTCGTCGGCATCGAGACGAAGGGGAAGGTGCTCGAGGCGCTCGAGGCGTAAGTGTCGCTAACGGCCGACCGCGGCGCTCAATTGCTCCGCGATCGGGCCGAGCGCAAGCGCCGGCAGGTAGGTGAGCGTCGCAATCATGATCACGGTAACGACGAGCAGCCCGACAAAGAGCGCGCCATGCGTCGGCAGCGTGCCGGGCCCCGCCGCGCGCCGCAGCTTGCCCGCGAGCGAGCCCGCGATGGCCAGCACGGGTACGATCACCGCGAAGCGGCCGAACCACATCGCAATCGCCAGCATCCCGTTGTAGTACGGCGTGTTGGCCGACAGGCCCGCGAACGCGCTGCCGTTGTTGTTCGCGGCCGATGAAAACGCATAGAGAATCTCGCTGAATCCGTGCGGCCCCGGGTTCGCGATGCCTGCGATGCCGGCGGGCGCGAGTACCGAAATGGCGGTGCCGACCAGCACCAGAAGCGGCGTCGCAAGAACGACGATCGCGACCATCTTCAGCTCGAACGCGTCGATCTTCTTGCCAAGATATTCCGGCGCCCGGCCGATCATCAACCCCGCAACGAATACGGCCAGCATCGCGTGGATCACCATGCCGAACAGACCGGATCCGGGGCCGCCGAATACGACTTCGCCGGATTGCATCAGCACCATCGGCACGAGACCGCCTATCGGTGTGAAGGAGTCGTGCATCGCGTTGACGGCGCCGTCGCCGCTGCTCGTGCTTACGGTCGCATAGAGCGCCGACGACACCACGCCGAAGCGCGTTTCCTTGCCTTCCATGTTCCCGCCCGGCGCGACCGACGCGTTCGCGATGGCGGCGTGCGGCACGGTGCTGGGCACGAAGCGTTGCTGCTCCGCGTGTATCGTGACCGCGGCGGCCACGACGAACATCACGGTCATCGCGGCGAGCAGCGCCCAGCCCTGCCGGCGATCGCCGACGACGACACCGAACGTGAAGCACAGCGCCGCCGGTATCAGCAGGATCGCGAGCATCTGCAGGAAGTTGGCGAGCGGGGTCGGGTTTTCGTACGGGTGCGCGGAATTCGCGTTGAAGAAGCCGCCGCCGTCGCCACTCAGCAGCTTGATCGATTCCTGCGACGCAACGGGGCCCATCGGCAATAGCTGCCGTTGCGAGCTCATCGACTGCTGCACGACGTTGCCTGTGGCGTCGCGCAGCGGTTGACCGTGCACATCGAGTGCCGGCTGCTGCCATGTGACGGCCTGCACCGTATCAACGTCACGATAGGCGGCGAAATTCTGGATCACGCCTTGCGCGATGAACGCGAGCGCGAATACGACGGAAAGCGGCAGCAGCACATAGAGCGTGGCACGCGTCAGGTCGACCCACAGGTTGCCGACCGTCTGGCCACCGCGTCGCGCGATGCCGCGCATCAGCGCAAACATCACAGCCATGCCGGATGCGGCGGAGAGAAAGCTCTGCACCGTAATGCCGAGCATCTGGCTCAGGTAGCTCATGGTCGTTTCACCCGCGTAGCCTTGCCAGCTCGTATTCGTCACGAAACTCACGGCCGTATTGAACGCGGAATCGGGACTCACGGCCGGCAGCGCCTGCGGATTGAGCGGGAGCCATTGCTGTACGCGTTGCAGCGCATACAGGAAGAGCGTGCCGACGGCGCTGATCAGCATCAGTGCAAGTGCGTAGGTCTTCCAGTTCATCTCGGCCCGAGGGTCGATGCCGGCGGCCCGGTAGATCAAGCGCTCGACGGGGCGCCCTATGACCGACAGCAGCGGCGCGTCGCCGTCTGCCGCGCGCGCGATGTAAAGCCCGAGTGGCTTCGCCAGTGCGATCAGGACGAATACGAACAGGCTGATCTGAAAGGCCGCGCTTGCAAACATCGTTCCTCCCGGGGCAGCCGCAGATTGAAACTGCGGGTGCCCGATTCATATTCCAGTGCGTGGAATGTCAATTCGATGGAAAGACTGCGGCGCGCCGCGTAAATGTCCGGTCAACGTCCGGTCAACGCGGCCCCGCAAGCTGGATTGAGCGACGCGTGAAGTCAGCCGGTCCCGGCAAGATGCGGATGCAATTCAATGTGCAGTATCACAAGCCAGCGCTTCGAACAGCATTCGGCGATCTTCGGCAAGTCGTCGCCGGCATCGACGCGCGTCGAGCCTATGTAGCCTTTTTCCAGCGCCGTGCGCCACGCATTCCGTGCATCGACGAGCAGCCAGTAGCTCACGAGCGCACTGGTCGCGCAGCTGAACACGAGCGTCTCGATCATCGTCAGGTCGGGGTCGACCAGCTGCCCGACACACACGAATACCATGGTGAATAGCTGGTTGAGTCCGATCGTCACGAGCGCGACCTTGCGCCAGCCGCGCGCGCGCATTGCTGCCTTTCTGCGCGCGGTGTCCAGCGGGTCGCGCAAGCTCGAACGGTCCTCTCCACGCGGGGGCTCGTGCATACCGGCGCGCCTCATGCGGAACAGCGGACGACGCATACGCCAGATTGCGTGATCGTCCCGAGCGGTTCGTACGAATTGTGTGACGGATCGGAGCGCCCCGGCACCACGCCGCCGCCGCTTTGTTTGTTGCGGGCAAGGGGCGTGCCTGTTGTGGCAGTTGCACGTCGCGTCGACAAGACATCTCTCCCGGTTTATTCGGTGATCCGGAGTCTAGGATCGGCATTCATGCATCACAAGAAAAAATGTCGTAAAGAACCTTGCAGCGTCCGCTTGCTGTGTCTGACTTATATATTCCGTATACACGCGCTCCTGGCGGATTTACGTCATTTCTATGTGCGCCGGACGATACTTTCAATGAGCCCGTTTGCTTACGCGGAGCAGCGTGGGCGGCGCATGCCGCATGCACGAAAGCCGACAGGCGCAACCGAAGTTCGAGGAGTAACCGATGAAGCACATCCTGGCAGGTCTGCAAGCCCGCTTCGGTTCGCGCCAAGCTGCGCCTGTCTCAACTGCGCGTCCGGCGGCGGGACACAACGTGATCATGCGTATCTCGCTCGATGCGCAGCATGCGATGCCGTTGCGTCAGGCGCTGGTCCGCGACTGCGCGGGGCAGCCGTGGACGATCCGGATGACGCCGTTGCACGGCACGAATCGCGTGAGGCTCGTGCTTTATTTGCCGAGATTTGCATTGAGCAGCACGATGCAGCGCGTTGCGCATCTGGCGCCGTCTGCCGAGATTTCGCAACTGCTGGAAGTGCCGGAAGTGCCGACCGACGCGTGGAGCAGGGTGATGCATTCCGAATCGCCGCATGCCGATTCGCATTTGCTGCGCAAGACGCCGCCGGCCGATGGGGATACGATTGCCGCCTTGCTCGTCGAAGACCACATTCTGCTCGGGCTCGACGTTGCCGATCGCGAATCGCTGTTCGCGCGTCTCGCACAATTCGTCGAGCGGCGCCATGGGCTGACGGCAGAGTCGGTGATGGCCGGCCTTGCTGCACGCGAAGCGTTGGGCTCGACGGCGCTCGGGCAGGGCGTGGCCGTGCCGCATGGGCAGATCAAGGGGCTGCAGAAGGCGTTGGCGCTATACGTGCGCCCGGTTACGCCGATTCCGTTCGATGCGCCGGACGGCAAGCCCGTGTCCGACCTCGTCGTGCTGTTCGTGCCGGTGTGGGCGAACGTCACGCACCTGCACTTGCTGGCCGAAGTGGCGGAGCGGTTTTGCGATCAGCGCTTTCGTGATCGGCTGCATGACTGTGGCGAGCCGCATGCCGTATGCCGGCTCTTCGCCGAATTCGATGCGCTGGATGCGTCGGATGTCGTCGAACGTCATGCGGGGCATTGAGCGTTGGTCGAGGCCGCCGTCCTGTCATGTCAGGACGGCGACACATCGCGGTATCGGTCAGGCGCTGGCAAACTCGATCGTCGGCTCACAGCGAATGGGGAAATTGACGGAGTTCGCCACGTAGCATTTCTCGTGAGCCGTGTGGTGCAATCGTGCGGCCAGTTCCCGATCGTCGCCGGCGCGAATGACCACCCGCGGGTGCAGCACGATTTCCGTGAATCGTCCCTGTTCGGGGCTGTCGAGCATCGTGCCTTCCGCATCGTCAAGGTAGGAAACAACGCAGATGCCGGCGTCTGAACACAGATGCAGGTACCAGAGCTTATGGCAGGCCGACGTCGAAGCCACGAGCAGATCTTCGGGATTCCAGCGCGCCGCATCGCCGAGGAACGCGGCGTCGGATGAGCCTGCGATCTCCGGCTTGGCGCCCGCGCGAATCACGTGATCGCGGCCGTACGCGCGATATCCCGATGTGCCGGTCCCTTTGTTGCCCGTCCATTGCACTGAAACGCGGTACTTGTGTTCACCGTATGCCATCGTGCTCTCCTTCGATATCGAAACATTGAATGTGGACCGTGGACCGGCGATGCCGGAACGCACTCGTCGAACCCGCCGGCGACACGCTTGTGCCATTGTGGCACCGGAAATCGATTTGGTATACCATTATTCCAAATCAACGATGGCTTGAGCATGGAAACAAAGTTCGATTCCACGGCGGATACGGTGGCCGCTTCGCTGCGCGAAATGATCGTCGGCGGCGAGCTGGGCGGCGGGGAGCGGCTCGTCGAACGAGACCTGGCCGACCGCTTCGGGATCAGCCGGATACCGCTGCGCGAGGCCATTCAACGACTGGCTCGCGAAGGTCTGGTGGATATCTTCAGGAATCGCGGCGCGGTCGTGCGGATGCTGACTGTATCGGACGTGAAGGAGATCTACGATTTGCGGGCGCTGCTCGAAGGTGACGCGATCTTTCGGAGCACGAAGCAGATCGATGCCGAAACCCTGGCGCGCGCCGAACTCGTTCATCGCCTGCTTGGCGACGCTCAGACGCCCGCGCGGCAGGGGGAGCTCAACCGCGAATTCCACGAACTCCTGTATTCGCGCTGCGGGAATGAGCGTCAGCTCGATGCGATCCGGGAATTGCGCGGCCAGGTCGAGCGATACGAGCGTTTGCAGAACACGCTGCTTGCGGATACGCCGTCGTTCCAGCACGAACACGACGAAATCCTGCAAGCCTGTCGGGAACGCAATGCGCGAGCGGCCCGCTCGATGACTGTTGCGCATCTCGACTCGGCCAGGGATATCGTGATGCGGCTTGTCGAAGGCGGGTGAGTGTCGCGGGCAACGGCGGACACGTGATCTGACGAAACCGCAGCCTATTGAACGGCCGTAACCGGAATGCTGGAAATCCGCACGAGGCGATCGAGCACGCTGCGGCGGAACAGCGACAGGATCGAATGAATCGGGTCATGACGCGGCGCGACGACGACGATTTCGTCGCAGCCGTTCTCGGCGGCCGCAGCGGCGATCGTGTCGGCGACCGGGCCGACCTTCATCACGACGCTGTAAGTGACGCCGGCATCCTTCAGAATCCGCTCGGCCTTCGCCAGTTCGCCCTCGGAGAAATGCTGCTCGATCTCGCGAAGCCGTGACAGCGGGTGGTAGGCCTCGAGCCGGGTCGATTCCAGCGGCGGCTGGACGTTGATCAGCACGATTTCCGACGCGCAGCGTTCGCGATAGAGGAACGTCGCATGGCGAACCGCCTGCAGCGAGCGGGGAGAGTGGCCAACCGGCACAAGCAGCTTGAGCATGAAGAATGTCCCAGTAACAAGGTGCTTTCAGCGTAGCGCGTGGCCGGCTGGGATGATCTAAAGAGATCGGGCGCCCGTATAAAAATGTCGTTAAAAATGCGCAAGCGGCGTCCGCCGGCGGTGTATCGCTTACTAGAAATATAAGAAATTTAAGTTTATGCGCATAAACATTTTCACCGGGCGTGCGCCGTTCGCCCGGCGCGCAAGACGATCGATCACACGAATGCCACGGCGTTTCGCCGCGATTCAGTCGAAACCGCAATGAATCCGCGCGGAAAATATCGGAGGTCGCGGGCGCCGCGTCGCGTAGAGTAGAGCGACAACGGCGGCGCGGCGGATCCCCGCACGGGCTTCGGCTGGCAGCTGCCGCGATGCCTGCCATCGCCTTGCGCTTTTCCAGGAGACCCCGCATGCCGCACAGCGCCCCGTCGCAGCTCGCTCCCGCTTCCATCACCGTCGACCCGATCGTGCGCCTGTCGGCGGGCGAACTCGCGTCGGCGATCCGCAGCAAGGCCGTGTCGTGCGTCGAGACGATGAACGCTTACCTCGACCATATCGAGCGCGCGAACGGCGCGATCAACGCGATCGTCGCGCTGCGCGACCGGGACGCGCTCGTCGCCGAGGCGGCGCAGAAGGATGTCGAGCTGGCGCGCGGCGAGTATCGCGGCTGGCTGCACGGCCTCCCGCAGGCGCCGAAGGATCTCGCGATGACGAACGGGATCGTGACGACGTTCGGCTCGCCGATTTTCCGCGAGAACGTGCCGCAGGCTGATTCCGTCGGCGTTGCGCGGATGCGCGCGGCGGGCGCGATCTTCATCGGCAAGACCAATACGCCGGAGTTCGGCCTCGGTTCGCATACGTTCAACGAAGTTTACGGCGCGACGCGCAATCCGTACGACCTGACGAAGAGCGCCGGGGGCAGCAGTGGCGGCACGGCGGCCGCGCTCGCGGCGCGGATGCTGCCGGTCGCGGACGGCAGCGATTTCGGTGGCTCGCTGCGCAACCCGGCCGCGTTCTGCAACATATACGGTTTCCGGCCGTCGCAGGGCCGCGTGCCGCGCTGGCCGGGCGTCGACGTATTCGTCCAGCAACTCGGGATCGAAGGGCCGATGGGGCGTACCGTCGGCGACGTCGCGAACCTGCTCGCGATCCAGGCGGGCTATGACCCGCACGATCCGCTGTCGCTCGCCGAGGATCCTGCCGTGTTCGCACAGCCGCTCGACGCGGACCTGCGCGGCAAGCGCATCGCGTGGGTCGGCGACTGGAACGGCTATCTGGCGACCGAGCCGGGCGTGCTCACGCAGTGCGAGACCGGGCTCGCGACGCTGCGCGAGCTCGGCTGTGATGTCGATGCGGCGCTGCCGGCATTCGGGCCGGAACGGATCTGGCGGATCTGGCTCGCGCACCGGCACTTCCTGTCCGGCGGCGGCCTGCTCGCGCACTACCGCGATCCGGCGCGCCGCGCGCTGCTGAAGCCCGAGGCGATCTTCGAGGTCGAGGGCCTGCTTGGGTTGTCGGGCCAGGCAATCTTCGATGCGAGCGTCGAGCGCACCGCGTGGTACCAGACGCTGCTCGGTTTCTTCGATCGCTACGATTTCGTCGCCGCGCCGACCGCGCAGGTGTTCCCGTTCGACGTGGACGCGCGCTGGCCGCAGCAGATCGCGGGCCGCACGATGGACACCTATCACCGCTGGATGGAGACGGTCGTGCCGTGGACGCTCGCGGGCTGTCCGGTGATCAGCGTGCCGGTCGGCTTCAACGCGGCCGGGCTGCCGATGGGGATGCAGCTGATCGGCCGGCCGCGCGCGGATCTGGCGGTGCTGCAGCTCGCGCGTGGCTATGAGCAGGCCGCTGATTGGGTCGGCAAGCGGCTGCCGGGGTGGATTGCTGCGTAAATGGTGGCTGGACGGTGGTGGAGCGGTGATTGCGGCTCCCGCTCAGAACGTGATGTTGGTCCGCACGCCGAGCACGAACGTGTTGCGCAGCGGCGCGCGCGGATTGTCCGGGTTCTGGCCGGCACCTGCGTTGAACGTGTACTGCGCGTCAGCCTGGATCTGCCACCACGGCGCGACCTGGTAGTTGTACATCGCCTCGAGCGCCGTCTCGCTGCTGCGCACGCCGTACGGCCCGCCGCCGAATGCGAGCGCATCCTGGTCGAGCGAGCGCACATGGCGGCCAACCTTGATGTACGTGAGCGCGAGGCCGGCGCTGTCGTTGTCACGGCCGGCGACCGGCGCCTTCAGCACGACGCCGACGTTGGCCGCCGCGCTGACGAGATTGCGGTCGCCCGGCGCGCCCATCACGCGCGCGAACACGCCGAGGCTGCGCGGGCTATCGGGGCCCGCACGCCATACCATCTGGTCCGCAACCGCGTACACGCTGTAGTCGCCGCGATGCGGGCGGCCAACGCCGCTCGAGTCGGGATTCGCGAGCGACAGGCCGGTCGTGTCGTCGCGCTGGTCCGCGAAGCTGCCACTGTGGTACCAGACGCCGAGCTTGTAGGCGCCGGGCAGGCCGCCCGGCGTCTTCGTGCCGCCTGCGTTGCCTTCCTGGTTGATCGCGTACTGCAGCTCGCCGATGAAGAGCGCGCCGTTGTGCAGGTTGAAGTTCGTGCCGCTGCGGTTGTCGGGGTTGTTGCCGAGCGGATCGCCGTCGAACACGCCGGCGAGCGCGGTCAGCGACGGCGTGAGCTTCGCGCGCACCCGCACGCCGAGCGCCGACAGCGGATACGCGGGGCCGCCGTTCGGCAGGTCGTACGACGGCAACGCGGGCCAGCCGAACATCGTATTGATGAAGGCCGCCGAGTAGGTGCTCGTCAGGAATTCCTGGTCGATCGCCTGCTGGCCGATCTTCACGTCGACCCGGTCGTCGAGCAGCGCCTGCTGATACCAGAGTTCCCACAATCGCGTCGTGCTTTCGGCTTCGATTCCGCTCGCGGTGTTGAGCGTGCCGAGATAGTTCGGGCTGAACTGGCGGCCGTGGATCTGCAGCGCGCTGACGTTGAAGCTGCCGCCTTTCCAGCCGAACGCCTTGTCGGTGTCGACGCCGAGCGTCATCGTCGTCAGCCCGTGATACGCAACGCCGCGGTCGAGGCCGCCGCGCAGGTTCGCGAGCAGCTCGCTCGATTCGGTCAGCCCGAACGTGACGCCGTACTTGCCGAGCCACGGGCGGACGCCGCCGATGTCGCCGAGCAGTGTGTCGCGGGTCCACAGGCTGTCGGCAGCGGGCGGGGGGTTGTGGCGGGCGGGGGGCGTGGGGGCGGGCGCGTCCTGCGGGACGGGGGCGCC